>JAFAMS010000278.1 GCA_019233165.1 Vulcanimicrobiota bacterium
GCTTGCGAAAGATGCAAGCCGCGGACGCGGACCCACGCGACGGTCGAGCTAGGCTCGATCCCGACGCGCCGTCCGCGTTTCGCATCGTCGTACGCGAGCTCGCCGTAAAGCGCCGCGATGCAGTTCGCGATCCCTTGCATCGTCGACGGCCATGCGTTCGCCATCGAGTCTTCGAGGTCGAGCATGACGCCCGGCGCGCCGGAGTTCATCAACTTCACCGAGAGCTCCGCATCGTCCGCAGGCCCGGTCATCTGGTTGCGCTGATCGGCGACCCACGCCGGCAGCTCGATTCGCCACTCGGACGTCGTCGCTTCGGAAGGCGGCAGGTACGACGGGTACGAGCCGGCGTGCGAAGCTTCGAGGACTTTGCGCCGCTTCGCAGCCAGATCTTTTTGACGCTGCGCAAACGCGTCGTGCAAGGGACGGTAAAAAGCCGCAAAGCCCGGCGGTGCGTCGCGTTCGAGCGACCAGCCGGCGGGCGCGGCGTTCATCGGAGGGATGTGGGTCGCGGTCTGCATGGCTACGGTCCCGGCCTGTGTTGTCCGGGCAACTCGCTGCGCGCGTGCGAGCCGGAGCTCGGGGGCGCTGCGACGCCGCCGCCCGGAAGTTTGACTCCGTCGAGCGAGCCGCTTCCGTTCGAACCTGCTCCGCCCGCGGAGCCGCTCGCGATGTAGCCGGCGCTCGCGCCGTTCGTCACCGGCGCCATCACGAACGAATTGTACGAAAGGGCGAGTGCCGGGACGCGCGCCGGCGTGATCGGCGTGCCTACCCCGAAGCGCGCCGCTGCGGCGCGCGTCATCTCCAGCGCGACGGCGCTGGGGACCTCGGCTTCCGCGTTCGCATCGCTTTCGACCGCCGCCGTTCGGGCGGTCTCGGCGTCGAGCGATTGGGTCGCCGTTTCCGCGAAGCGGACGGGTGCGAATTCGGTGCGCTCCGACGGCGAGCTCGGGCGCGGGAGTTCCGGACGTGCGCCGTAGGCGACCGCGGTCATCGGCCGTGCGAAGGCGTTCGCGAGCGCGCGGTTGACGCGCGGTGCGGCGGTCGCGAGTACCGTCACTGCGGGCTCGAGGATCTGGTCGCGGAGCGCCCCCAGCTGGGCCGCGGCGATCACGCGCACGCTCGGGAGATCGAACGCGACGATTTGCGGCGCCGAGGCGGCGATGCCCATCCCGAGGACGATCGTCGCCGAAGCGCTCACCAGCGCGGCGTTGACGAAGAAAAGTCGCGCCGGCTGCGGCGGAGAGAGAAGCATCTCGATCCGCTGGAGGCTGTGCTCGGGCGAGCGGAAGAAGTTGAGGTACCCGTGCGCCTGCGCTTGCGGCGGCGAATCGAGCAAAACGTGCGCGAGGCAACGCGCATAGCGGCGAGCGCGTCCGAGATTCGCGACCACCCAATCGTCGCACGCGATCTCGCGCTCGATCGCGATGCGCCGCTCGATCACGAGCAAAACAGGATTGAAGACGAAGACGGCGCGCGCCAGCTTCGCGACGAGATTCGTCAGGTCGTCGCGACGCCGTAGGTGGGCCAGCTCGTGCACGAGGATGTAGTCGATGTCGTCGGCCGAGAGCGTTTCGATGAGGCGCTGCGGGATCACGATCATCGGCTTGAGCAGGCCGATCGCGAGCGGGCTTGCGAGCTGTGACGACGTTCGTACCTCGACGCGCCGGCGAATCCCCATGCGCGCCGCCCACGTGCGGACGTTGCGGTCGAGCCCGGGGGGTGCAGTCCCGGTCGTGCGGCGGAGCCGCTCGAGCCGCGCGAACGACCACGCCAAACGCACCAGAAACGTCGCCGACGCGACGATCCACGCGAGCAGAAAGAGCTCGACGACCAGCGGCGAGATGACGAAAGCGGCGAGCGCTCGGGCCTGCGGGGGCGACCACCGCGCGACGAAATCGACGACCGGAAGTGCGATCGCCGCCGAAAGCGCGAGCGCCCAGACGCGGTGGCGCGTCGTCGCATCCGAGCGGCGGCAGGCGCGAAGGATCGCTGCGACGCACGCCACGAGCACGACGCTTTGCAGCGCGCTCGTCACGCACACGCCCAGCAGCGACGCCGCGTTCATTCCGCCTCGGCGAACTCCGCGAGCTTGCTCAAGAGGCGCCGGCGCGTTTGTGGATCGAGCTTCGTGTTCTCAACGAGATTGAGCGCGAGCTCGCCGGGCGAGTTCGCGAAGAAACGCGCGAGCAGGGCATCGACCGCAGAGCGCGAGGCTTGCGCGCGATCGACGACCGCATGGTAGACGAAGGCACGTCCCGCTTCGGTGTGGCGAACGTAGCCTTTCTGTTCGAGGATTCGGAGCGTGGTCTGGACCGAGTTGAACGCGAGATGCGTGTCGTGCGGAAGCGCGCCGAGGACTTCGGCGACGGTCGAGCCGCCTCGATTCCAGAGTATCTCCATGAGACGAAGCTCGCTATCGGCGAGCGTCGTCGATTTCTTCCGGGGCATGGTCCCCTCTCGTTTCGACGTCGAAGAAGAATTCACCAGCGCCCGGCGATGAATGTACATCCATTCAGGCCTGGCGCTGGTGCGAGAAGATAAACGACCGGCGATCCCCGATCGAACAGTCTCTTACAGGAAGACGGCACGAGCGAACGACCGCTGGGGAAAAACGGGGTGAAAGAAAGAGTCTGGTTCAGCGTGTCTAGGGCCTGACTTGGCCTAATGAATTAGGCCCCGTCCACCCCAGCCTACCGCGCAATGCGCGGTTTGTCAACGAAAGTATTAGGTGAGCCGAGGCACACCGCCTCCCGCGCAGAACCGGGATTTCCAGCGCGGCCGTAGCTCAAATGGATAGAGCGAGGGACTCCTAAGCCCTAGGCTGTGGGTTCGATTCCCACCGGCCGCAAATCTCACCGCGCCGGCAGCGGCGTGGGTGCTCCGACGCCGAGACGCTCGGCCTCCCGCAGGAGCTCGCTCCACGTCTCGGCGGCGAGCTCGACGTAGCCGCGTGCGGCAGCAGCGCGCTCCTTATCGCCCTCGATCTTCCCCGGGATCAAAATCGCGTCGGTATCGGGTGCTCGCCGCGCACCCTCGACGCGGTCGAGCAGCGCGCCGACGCTTCGTTCGAATTCGTCCGGCGCGATGAATCGCTCGATCTGGATTGCGATGAAGAAGTGTCCGACGTTTCCCGGCAACGCGACGTTCTCTTGGTGCGGCAAATCGGCGGATGCGGTCGAGCCGACCAGGATCCCGCACAAAATATCCATTGCGATCGACAGTCCCGTCCCTTTATACGCGCCGATCGGGTTGAGCAGGCCTTTCATCGCCGCCGCCGCGTCGGTCGTCGGTCTTCCTTGCGCGTCCATCGCCCAGCCGGCCGGGATCGCGCGGCCGGCTGCAAAGGCAAGCCGCACCCAGCCCTTTGCGACCTGCGAGAGCGCGAAATCGAGGACGAACGGGTCGCCGTCGGCACGCGGGGCCGCGAAGGCGATCGGGTTGTTGCCGAGGATTGGGGCGATCCCACCCCACGGCGCCATGCACGGCGCGGCGTTGGTCGAGACGATCCCGATCATCCCGGCCGCCGCGGCCTGCAGCGCATACTCGCCGCTCGGGCCGAAATGGTTCGAGTTGCGCTCGCCGACGGCGCCGATTCCATGCCGCTCCGCGAGCTCGATTGCTTTGCGCATTGCGAAACGCGCCGCGACGTGCCCGTTCGCGTTGTGCGCGTCCACCAGCGCCGTCGCGCCCGATTCGCGAACGATCTCGGGCGTCGCTGCCGGGTCGATTCCGCCGGCGGCCATCCGCCGCAGATAGACGGGGAGCCGCACCATCCCGTGGGAACGAATCCCGCGCAGGTCGCAGCGAAGCAAGATCTCGGCAAGAGTCGCGGCGTCGTCCGCGTGCATTCCCTGCGCGCACGCCAACGCGACGGCGAACCGTTCGAGGCCGTACGGCTCGAGCGCGACCGTCGCGGCGGAAGGTTTGGTCCGGGTGCTCACGGGTCGCTTTTCCGCCCCCGGGGGAGGGTGCCCGCTTGGGTCGATTCCGAGGCGACCGCCGCGCTTCGTCTGGACGGTCGCTCCGGCGGCATGGTATAGTGTGGTGTCGAACGGACCGCGCGTCCGTTTCTTTTATGTCCGCCGCCGGCGGGAACGATAACAGCTCGAGGTTCGATCCGTGGCCAAGAAAGAAAATCGCGTGATGGCAGTTCTGGCGTGCAACGAATGTAAGCGCCGCAACTACAACACGTTCAAGAACAAGGCGAAGACCACCGAGCGCCTCGAGCTCAACAAGTACTGCCGCTGGTGCCGCTGTCACCGTTCGCATCGGGAAACGAAGTAGCACGTAGGGCGGTAGCTCAATTGGTAGAGTTGCGGTCTCCAAAACCGTCGGTTGCAGGTTCGAGTCCTGTCCGCCCTGCCAACTTTTCCCTCTCTTGAAGAATCGCACCTGACATGGCAGAACGCACGATGAACCGTCCCCCCGCACGCCCCGCAACCGCCGCCCCGCGCGGCGAGGGAATGGCGCGCAGCCGCGAGTTCGTCTCGGGGCTCGTCTCGGAGATGCGGCGCGTCACGTGGCCGTCGCGCCAAGAATGGGTGAGCGCGACGGTCCTCACGGTCATCCTCGTCGTCGCAGTCGGCTTGTTCACGTCGGGGTGCGATTGGATCTTCACCCAGCTCTTCGTGCTCTTGCGAGGAGGGGCGGTTTAATATGGAAGAGCGCCAAGAAACTGTGCCGGTCATCGAAGAGCATCACGAAGCGCTGCCGGTCGTCGAAGAACGGGACGAGACGCTCCCGATGGTCGAAACGCAGACCAGCACGGACGACGCGCTCGATGAGAGCGTTCCGCTCGACGAAAGCGTTCCGCTCGCCGAAGTTGCGCCCGACCTCGAGCCGGTAGCGCCGGCGCCTGCGCCCGCCGCCGCTCCCAAGAGCGACCGCAAGAAGTGGTTCGTCATCCATACGTACTCGGGTTACGAGAACAAGGTGAAGGCGAATCTCGAGCGCCGCATCCACTCGATGAACATGCAGGACAAGATCTTCCGCGTGCTCGTCCCGATGGAAGACGAAGTCGAGTTCAA
>JAFAMS010000293.1 GCA_019233165.1 Vulcanimicrobiota bacterium
ACGAGCTCTTCTTAGCCATTGTCTTTCTCGCGTTCGCGGTGAGGTCGAGCCGGAAGGGAGCGCGAACCGGTACCGTAGCCATGCTAGACGTCTACACGCAATACTGGCGCGTTACATTCCTCACGATCGTCGAGTATCGCGCGAACTTCATCATGTGGTTTGCGTTCACGCTCGTCTACCATGGCGTCGCGCTCGTCGCGCTGTGGGCGACGCTGACGCAGTTCCCCTCGATGAACGGGTGGGACTTTCGCCAGATGGCGCTCCTCTACGGTCTTTGGATGATCGGGCACGGTCTGCACAACACGCTCTTCTTCACGATCGGTGACGTCCCGGTCTTTATCCGGGAAGGACGGTTCGACCGGTTCTTGATCCGTCCGCTCGACGAGCTCTTTCAGGCGATGACCGTCCCGCAACAGGTCTGGCCCGACGAGCTCTTCTTAGCCATTGTCTTTCTCGCGTTCGCGGTTCCCTTTTCCGGCGTCCGCGTCGACGCGCTCTTGCTGTTCTACTTACCCTTAATTGCGATCGGCGGCGCGCTGATCGACTTCGGGATCAACCTGATCATTGCGACCGCCGCCTTCTGGTTCGTCCGCGTCGACACGCTGCGCTGGATGGTGATGTCGCTCGAGCAAGACTTCACGCGCTATCCGCTGAGCATCTACAACCGCGCCGTGCGCTTGATTCTCACCTTCGCGATCCCGTTCGGATTCATGAACTACTTCCCGGCGTCATACTTCTTGGGGAAGACGGAGACCGGCGTTCATCTCAACCCGGCGGTCGGGCTCCTCACGCCGCTCGTCGGGCTCGTCGTCTCGACGCTCGCGTACTTCTTCTGGCGGATGGGTCTCAACCGATACACCGGAACCGGTAGCTAGCTCGGCGAAGATAGCGACGATGCTTTCGCGGCGAGCATTCGTCATAGCCGGCGGAACTGCGGCGTTGAGCTTTCGCGCTAGGCCGCTCTCCGCCCAACCGAGCCTCTCGCTCGGATATCTTGCGGACGTCCCCGGCGAGATCGCCGTGTACGCACGAACGATGGGCGACGAACCGCCGCTCGTCGCGTACCACGCCGGCGAACCGTTTCCGACCGCCTCGACGATCAAGGTCCTCATCATGGCGACGGCGTTCCGCGAGATCGATGCGGGGATGGTCACGAAAGAAACGCCGGTCCGGATCCACGCCTCAGATATGGTCGGCGGCTCCGACATCTACGGCTACGCGCTCGCGGGGAGCAGCTTCCCGCTGATCGAGCTCGTCAACGCGATGATCCGGCAAAGCGACAACACCGCGTCGAACGCGCTGATCTCGTACCTCGGGTTCGATGCGATCAACCGCACGGCGCGTAGAGCGGGGATGCTCCAGACGCATCTCAAGCGGCACTTCCTCGACTGGACGGCGATCGTCAAGCACAACGAGAACGTCTCGACCGCCCGCGACATGGCGAGCCTGCTGTTCAAAATCGAGCGCGGCTCCCGCGAGGGGTTGACGACGATCGCGAGCGCCCCGTCGTGCCGTGCGATGATCGAGATCATGCTCGGCCAAGAGGACCGCGACAAGATCCCGCGCGGGCTTCCCAAGGGAACGAAGATCGCGAACAAGACCGGCGAGATCACCGGCGTTCGCAGCGACGTCGCGATCGTCGAGCCGTTCGGGGAAGTCCCTTACGTCCTCGTCGTCTTGACCAAAGAGCTACGCGACTACAGCGCGGGGATCGAGGCGATCGCGCGCGTCGCCCACGACGTCAACCGCGCGGTCATGCAGGCTCAACAGTAACTTTTTCCATCACGTCGCCCCGGCGGATCGCATCGACGACGTCCATCCCCTCGGTCACCTCGCCGAATACCGTGTACTGCTTGTCGAGGAAGCGCGCTTCGTCGAGCGTGATGTAGAACTGCGAGCCGGCCGAATTCGGGTTGCTCGAGCGCGCCATCGCGACGACGCCTCGGTGGTGCGGATTTTCGTTGAACTCGGCATCGAGCCGATAGCCCGGGCCGCCGGTTCCGTCGCCGTTCGGGTCGCCGCCCTGGATCACGAAGCCGGGTTCGACGCGGTGGAAGTTGAGGCCGTCGTAGAATCCGGCGCGCGTCAACTTGATGAACGCGGCGCTGTGCAGCGGCGCGTCCTCGGCGAAGAATTTAAAGACGATGTCGCCTTTGGCGGTATGGATCCGGATCCTTGCCGTGCGCGCTTCGTCGCGCAGCGACCAGAGCTCGTCGCCGCTGGGGGCCGTTAACGTTGTCATGCGGCGGCCCTTCTCGGGGCCGGTCCAGGGGGCCCGCATCGCCTCCCGGGCAAGGCAGCGCAGCTTCTCGTCCCGTGTGAGCGCTTTGAACGCGGCTTCGCGGCGGCGCGCCTCGCTCGCGTCGCTCGCGAAGAACCAGCCCGCCAGTTCGACCGGCAGGCGGCCGCGCGTATACTTTGCCGCCTTCGCCGCGCGGTGTGCGCGCAGTCGAGCCGCGAGATCGACGGTCCACCCCGTGTAAAGACTCCCGTCGGCACATGCGAGGACATACACGACCGGTCTCTTGGACGCTGGCCTATTCGCCACGTTTTACATGCTCCGGCGTAGGTAGCATTAATGTAGTGTCATCGTTACATCTGAGAGTCGCGGCAAATCCGAAGCAGGCGTGCGCGATGCGCGAACGTTTGCTGCAGTATTGCTTGGCAAACAAGGCTTCGGCCGCCGACTCGGAAGAGTTCGTCACCGCGATCAGCGAGGCATTTGCAAATGCTGTCGAGCACGCCGGCGCCCTCGACCCCGTCGTCATCGATCTGCGCGTCGACGAGGGCGAGAAGCTCGTCGCGACAATTACGGACGACGGCCGTGGTTTCGATGCACGCGAGGTGAGCTCGGCACTTCCGCCGGCCGGCGCCGAGCGCGGCCGCGGGATCCCGTTGATGCGCGAGTACAGCGACGTCTTCATGGT
Source organism: Vulcanimicrobiota bacterium (assembly GCA_019233165.1). GTDB lineage: Bacteria > Vulcanimicrobiota > Vulcanimicrobiia > Vulcanimicrobiales > Vulcanimicrobiaceae > JAFAMS01. The sequence continues at coordinate 2,928 of JAFAMS010000293.1, forward strand.
AGATAGCGCTCCCGGCCAAGGGACGGTCGTGACTCTCGTCCGCTACATTCCGAAGGCGCACTTGGAAGCTGCTCGCTCGGAGAGCGCGCGAGGCTGGAGCAGCCTGCACGCCTAACCGGTATGCGTGGACCCTCTTGCACGCATCCTCACGATCGCGGCCGTTCTCGCCGTGGCGTCGTTCGGAACCATCGGTCTCGCGCAATCGCCCGCGCCGGGTGTCGATCCGGCGCTGGCCTCAGCCGTCGCCGCGGTTTCACCCCAGCGCTTGCGGGAGGTCGACGAACGGCTGGTCGCATTCGGGACGCGCAATACCTTCTCCGACGCGACCTCGACGAAAACGCGCGGCGTCTTCGCCGCACGCGATTGGATCGCGTCGCGCTTTCGCGCGATCGCGGCGACGAGCGGCGGACGGATGACGGTCGCGCTCGACGAGTACGTGCAGACGCCCCGCCGTCGTTTCCCGCGGTCCGCGAAAATCTCGAGCGTCGTCGCGACGCTGCGCGGCGACGAGCCCGGGAATCGCACGTACGTCCTCTCGAGCCACTACGACTCGCGCAACACGGACGACACCGATCCCAGCGGCGACGCGCCCGGCGCCGACGACAACGGTTCAGCGGTCACCTGCGTCCTCGAGGCGGCCCGCGTCTTGGCGCCGCTCCATTTTCGCGCGACGATCGCGTTCGCGACCTACGACGCCGAAGAGCAAGGCCTCTACGGCTCGGCGCACCACGCCCAGACGCTCAAGGCGGCGGGCGTGGACGTCGAAGGCGATGTCAACAGCGATATCATCGGCGCGTCGACCGACTGGAACGGGCTTTCGGCACCGGGCGAAGTCCGTCTTCACAGCAGTCCGGAGGACGACTCACCGTCGCGACAGCTCGCCCGATTCTCGCGCGAGATCGGAGAACGGTATGTCCCCTCCATGCGCGTCGTGATGATCAATCGCACCGATCGTTTCTTGCGCGGCGGCGATCAGATGTCGTTTCAAGAGCAGGGTTTTCCCGGGATCCGGTACACCGAGATCTACGAGAATTTCGATCACCAGCACCAGAACGTCCGCGTCGAGAACGGCAAGCAATACGGCGACTTGATCCAGTTCATGGACTTCGAGTACTTGACGCGCGTTTGCCGGATCGACGTCGCCACGATCGCTTCGCTCGCGCTCGGACCCGCGCTCGTCCGGAACGTCAAGCTGCTCGACCGGACGCTCAGCAACGACTCGACCCTCAGCTGGGACGCGGTCCCGGGCGCTGCCGGATACGAGGTCGTCGTTCGCGAACCGATGGAGGCCTATTGGCGCGCGCCGGTCGCCACGCTCTCCGCGGGCGTTACGACCGTCACGGTGCGTGGGTATCCTAGAGATAATTGGATTTTCGGGGTGCGGGCGTTCGACGCGCAGGGCCACCGCGGCGTCGTCGCCTTCCCGACTCCTCAACGTTAATTTTCAAAGGTAGGTATTTATGAGCGAACGCGTCGCGATCTTTATCGACGGCTGGAATTTTGCGAAGGCTACCTATGAAGGGCTCGGGATCCGCGTCGATTTCAAACGGCTGCTCTCGATCCTGACCGGAAACCGGACGCTGCTGCGCGCCCTCTACTACATCGGCGAGTGGACCGAAGAGGGCTACGTGCACATGCAGAACCTGCGACGGCTGCGGCTCGTCGAGGGCGCTTCGCACGTCCCCGATCCGCT
>JAFAMS010000303.1 GCA_019233165.1 Vulcanimicrobiota bacterium
TCATTCAACCCGACGCATTCCCGCACACGACCGCAATGGGGCTGACCTACGACTCCGGTCGCTACGAAGCGACCATGGAACAGGCACTCAAGTCCGCCGATTACGCCGGCTTGCGCAAACAACAAGCCGACGCACGCAAAGCGGGACGTCTCCTTGGAATCGGCGTTTCGACGTACGTCGAAGTCTGCGGCATGAGACCGTCGGCCGCAATGCCTGCCGCGGGTTGGGATTCGGCGACGGTACGCGTCGAGCCGACCGGTAGCGTCACGGTGCTCACCGGGATCTCGCCGCACGGCCAAGGCGAGGAGACGACGTTCGCGCAGATCGTCGCCGACGAGCTCGGCGTTCCGATCGATCAAGTGACGGTCGTCCACGGCGACACCGACAAAGTGCAGTACGGCGTCGGCACGTTCGGTTCGCGCGGGACCGCGGTCGGCGGCGCCGCGCTGAAGCTCGCCATCGACGTGATCAAAGCCAAGGCGATCGCGATCGCCGCGCACCAGTGGGAAGCGAGTTCCGCCGACGTCGAGTATCGCGACGGAAAGATCATGATCAAAGGCGATCCGTCGAAAACGATGAGCACGGCCGAGGCCGGGTTCCTCGCATTCATGGGCGACAAGCTGCCGCCGGGGATGGAGCCCGGTCTCGACGCGACGAAGCGCTTCGAGCCGCCGAACTTCGTCTATCCCTTCGGGACGCACGTCTGCGTCGTCGAGGTCGACCCGCAAACCGGTCAAACGAAGATCCTCAAGTATCTCGCCGTCGACGACTGCGGCAAAGTGATCAACCCGATGCTCGTCGCCGGTCAGATCCACGGTGGGATCGCGCAGGGGGCGGCGCAGGCGCTCTTCGAGGAAGTCGTCTACGACGAGCGCGGGCAGCTGCTCACAGGGACGCTGATGGACTACGCGCTTCCGCGCGCCGAGCATTTGCTCGACTTCGAGCTGGCGAACACCGTGACGCCGACCGACGTGAACCCGCTCGGGGTGAAAGGCGTCGGCGAAGCGGGGACGATCGCTTCGACGCCCGCGATCGTGAACGCCGTCGTCGACGCGCTCTCGCCGCTCGGGATCACCCACATCGACATGCCGCTCAAACCCGAAAAGGTCTGGAACGCGATCCGGCAAGCGGGAGGTTTGTGATGATACCGTCAGCATTCGACTACGCGCGCCCCGAGAATCTTCAAGATGCGTTCGCGCTGCTCGCCGAGCACGGGGATGAAGCGAAGCTCATCGCAGGCGGACACAGCCTCCTCCCGATGATGAAGCTGCGCCTCGCGACGCCGTCGATCTTGATCGACATTTCGCGCATCGACGGGCTCGCAGGGATCGACGCGACTCGAGACGGCCTGAAGCTGGGCGCGCTGGTGACGCATGCGGCGCTCGCCGCAAGCGAGCAGGTCCGCAAACTCGCTCCGGCACTCGCCGATGCGGCCGCACAGATCGGGGACACGCAGGTCCGCAATCGTGGGACGCTCGGCGGCGCTTGCGCGCACGGCGATCCGGCGGCCGATTATCCCGCGGTCTTGCTCGCGCTCGGCGCGCGGCTGCGGATCGCGAAGAAAGGCGGCGAGACCGTCAAGGAAGCCGACGACTTCTTCCGCGGAATGTTCGAGACCGCGCTCGAGGGCGACGCGATCCTGACCGAGATCGCGCTCGGTCCGGCGCCCCACTCGGCGTACGTGAAGTTCCCACATCCCGCCTCGCACTACGCGGTGGTCGGCGTCGCGGCGAAGCTCGAGCTACAAGGCGCGAAGATCGCCTCGGCCCGCGTCGCGATCACCGGCGTCGGCGATTCGGCGTTCCGTGCGAAAAGCGTGGAAAAGGCGCTTAGCGGCGTCGACGCCGGCGACGCAGCCGCGATCCGCTCCGCATGCATCGATGCCGCGGCGGGGATCGAGGCGCGCTCGGACGTCTTTGCTTCGGGGTCCTATCGGGCGGCGATGGCCGCGGTGTACGCCGCGCGAGCGGTCACCGCCGCGGCAATCCGCTAGCGGCACAACGCACCGCGCCCTCGACGGGATCGCCGCCGCGAACGATCTGCGCGCCGGAGATGTCACCGGTGATTCGCGTCTCGAGCAGATACGTCAGTAAGCTATTCTCGCGAACGAGCCCACCGCTGAGAGCGACCGCCGGCGAGCGCTCGAGGAGCTGCGCCGCACGTGCGACCGATTTGACGAGGTCGCCGAGCTCTTTTGCCGCTTCTTGCACGATCCGGGTCGACGCGCGATTCCCCTTCCCGGCAAATGCGACGATGCTCGGCGCAAGCGCGGCGATTTTCGGAACGTCGAGACGTTCGCCGTAGGCAAACGCAACGAGCGCAGCGCGATCCGGCGTCCCGAGGTGGCGCGCGACGAGCGCGCTGGTCTCATCGCCGTTCGCGCGTCCGTCATAGACCCGACTCAGGAGCTTTATCGCCGCGAGCCCAATCCACGTCGCCGAGCCTTCGTCGCCGAGGAGATAGCCGAGGCCGCCGGCGCGATGCGCGCGCTCTCCGTCGTGCGCGAGCGCGACGGACCCGGTTCCCGCGACGAGGACGATCCCCGGACCTTCGGGGATCGCGGCGCGGAGCGCGATCTCGACGTCGTCGCCGACGCGAACCGCCGCGCGCGGATAGCCCGCGCCGATCAACGATTCCAGCTCGCGCGCGATCCCTTCGCTCGCGGCGCCGGCCGCGCCGACGTAGATCGCCTCGGGGTGCTCCCGCTGCGCGACCTCCCGGATCGTCCGCAGGATCGCATCGGCCGCGTCGTCGACGCCGATGAGATTTGGGTTCGCGGGGCCGCCGTGCGCGGTGCGCAGGATCGTGCCGTCGAGCGCGAGCGCCGCCGTCGTCTTCGTCCCGCCGGCGTCGACGCCGATCGCGATCTTAGCCATTCGCTTCCACTTCGCGCGCAATCTTGGCGAGGAGCTCCGGGAGCTCATGCGGGACGATCGAGCCGAGAACCGCGCGCTGCCGCGCCCCGGTGACCCGCGGAAGATTGGCGGTGCGACCCCGCAGCGTCTCGTAACCGAGGATCGCGAACGCGATCGCCTCCTTGGCATCGGGATCGAGCCCGAACTCCGCCGAGGTTTCCACCTTCGCTCGCGGCACCGCGATTCGCAGCATATCGAGCAGCGCGCCATTCCGGGCGCCGCCGCCGGCGACGACGACGCGGCCTTCCCCGCCCGCGTAGCGGCGAATCGCCGCGGCCAGCGGCTCGACGGTGAATGCGGCAAGCGTCGCGCAGCCCTCCTCGAGCGAGAGCCGCTCGAGCGCGCTGCGATGGATCTCGAGAACCTGCGTTCCGAACCGTTCGCGACCGGTCGACTTCGGCGGTTCTTTCGCAAAATACGAATCGGCCAACAGCCGCGCGAGGAGGTCGCGGTCGGGTGTGCCGGCGCGCGTGTATCGCCCGTTGCGATCGAACGGCTCGCCCGTGCGTTGCGCGACGAACGCATCGAGCAGCATCATCCCGGGGCCTGAATCGAACGCGAGCGCGTCGTCCGGCGGCGCGCCGCGGCGCAGGATGGTCAAGTTTGCAATCCCGCCGAGATTCACCGCAATGCGGTCTTCTTCACCCGAAGCGAGGAGGAGAGCGTCGACGAGCGGAACGAGCGGCGCTCCCTCGCCACCGAGCGCGCAATCGGCCGAGCGGAAGTCCCAGACGACCGTCGCTCGAAGCGCGTCGCGCGTGTCGTAGGGCCGCCCGATTTGCAGCGTCGTCGCCCGCGGCCCGTCGTGATAGATCGTCAAGCCGTGCGAAGCGACGAAGTCGATCGTGCGAATTGTGTCGTCGCCGGC
>JAFAMS010000489.1 GCA_019233165.1 Vulcanimicrobiota bacterium
TTCCCGAGATGCGCCGGCGGGCACATGAGAAAACGGCGTGCCATGGCGATAGTGTAGCCTTCCTACCTACTGCGAAGCATTCTACAAACGTCGTGAAGAGTCGCGCGCTCGTAGGCCGCTTAGGTAAGAAAAGCGTAGGATACGAGCCTTATCGTTCAACCCATGAAAGATTAAGAGCCGAGAAAGGGCAGCGCATGCACGAGGACACGCCCAAAGAATTGCATACCGAAGCCGACGATCTAGAGCCGCTCCGCCCGGAAGAGTCGGGCGCGATGGGCGGACAAACCGCGCGACACCTACGCGGGATCGAGGAGAGCCGTGAGACCGTCTACGGCGAGGTCGACGAAGGGTTCGACAACGAGGATCAGGCCGACGCTCATCACGCGGAGCGCGGCGAACACTTGTAAGTGTGCGGCTAGTGCGTCGCCGTTGGTGACGGCGATTGCGACGGCGTTGACGATGCTGTCGGAGACGGGCTCGTCGACGGGCGCGGCGTCGCACTAGGCGTCGTTTTCGGCGTCGAGGTAGGCTTCGGCGAGGGTTTCGGGAGCGGCGTCGGTTTTGCGGTCGGAAGCGCAACTTGTGCGACCAAATGCAGGCCGCTCAGACCGCTCGCCGGGACCGGGATCGACGCCGGCTGAACCGGATAGTACTGCTGCTTCTTGTTGATCGTCACCGCGGCGATGGGAGCGAGCGTTCTTCCGGCGTCGACGTTCGCCGACCACGCGCCGCCGGCGCCGGTCGTCGTGTCGACTTTACCGTTGACCGCATCGGGCGTGTTGCCGAAGAGCTCGAGCAACGCACCGACGAGCGCCTTATTGGTGGTGTCCGTCAACGTTCCGCTCACTTTTACCGTGACGTGAGGATCGCGATAGGAAACTTGACCCTGCGCGCTCAGCGTCGTCGAACCGGCGGTGACGGAAGCGATCACGAGGTCGGGACAGGCGGCGGTCGAGGTTCCCGATGACGGGGCGCGATACGTCGCCTTCGCGCCGTCGCCTTTCGATGGGGTTATCGAACCCGCCGCGCCGCCGGAGCAGCCGGAGGGGACCGTCAGCGACCACGCGACGGGTGTCCCACTCAGCGAGACGCGCTTGCCGCCGGCGTCTGCGCCGGTCGCATAGAACGCTTGCGTCTGAACATCGAAAAGCGAAATACTCGCCGGCGCAACGTAGAGTTTGGCGACGGTCGGCGGCGTCGTCGTCTCGGGCTTGCGAAGCACCGCCGCCGAGACCGGCCCGCCCGGCTGGAACGCGTCGACGAAGGTGTCGAGCGCCGGGAAGCTGCCGGGAGGCTGGGCGGTGATGATGACCTCGGGTTCGAGCGTCGGATCGTTGAGCAGCGCGTTGAAGTTCGTCACCGCCCACGACGACTGCGACGCATCGAAGTTGCCCTGCGCGTCGGCGACCTGCTGCGAGCCGTCCGGGTAATACACGAACGCCCCGGCGGCCGGCGTCGGGGCTTGGAGCCCCGGCGGGGGCGCGCCGTCGGCCAGTGCTGCAATCCCGACGGAGGGGCCGAGAACGTCGAGGCTGCCGGTGTAGACCGCGTATGTCGTAAAGACGTTTCCGAGCGGAGCACCGGCCGGCGACGACGTCGGAATCGGCTTGAAAACGAACGCTGTCGGCGCCGGCGAAGCAGTCGGCAGTGCGGCGCTCGGAGTGCTCGAGCCACCGCCGCACGAGGACAGCGCAAGAACGCCGGCGAGGGATGCGACAGCCCTAGCGGTCGACATAGATCTCATCGTTCTCGACGCGAACCCCAAAGGTCTGCACCGGGACGATCGCCGGCAACGTCAGCGCGTCGCCGGTCCGAACGTCGAAATACGCGCCGTGTCGCGGGCACATGATCCGTTCGCCTTCGAGGACGCCTTGATCGAGCGCGCCGCCGTCGTGCGTGCAGACGTCTTCGATCGCATAGATCTCTCCCCCAACATTGCAGAGCAGGACGTTCGCCTCGCCGACCGCGACGCGCCGCGTCGTTCCGGGGGGGATCTCACTTTTCTTTGCGACGGGACCGCTCATCCCGCCGTCTTACTGCCAGCCGCCGCCTAACGCCTTGTACAGGTTCACGACCGCGTTGCGCTGAGCGAGCTCGGCCTGCGCGAGGTTGATGTCGGCGGTGTACGCCTGCGTTTGTGCGTTGAGGACCTCGAGGTAGCTCGTCACGCCGCCCTCAAATCGAAGGTTCGCTTGCCGCACGGAATCGTGCAGCGCATCGGTGAGCTTTTTCTGTTCCGCGACGATGTCGATGTATTGCCGATAATCGACCAGGGCGTCGGAGACCTCACGGACACTCTGGGTCACCGTGTGCTGGTAGACGACGACCGCCTCTTGCGTCTGGGACTGGGCGAGCGCGACGCCGGCTCGAGCCCGGCCCGCATCGAAGATCAACTGTCCGAGCGTTGCGGCGAGCGAGAAGATTCCGAGCGTCGAGTTCACCGGCGTCAGCAGCGTTCCGCCGCCCAGCTGCGTGTTCACGCCGTATCCGACTCCGGAGATCGTGAGATTCGGCAGCAGATTCGCCATGTTCGCGCCGATCTGCGCGTTCGCCGCAACCAGCATTTGCTCCGCAGCTTGGATGTCGGGACGGCGCTCGAGGAGCGTTCCCGGTACGCCTGCCGGCGCGGCCGGCAGATTGAACTGATCGACGAGCGTCAGGCCGCGCGGGATCGGACCCGGATTTCTTCCGAGGAGGATGCTGAGCGCGTTCTCGGTTTGCTCAATTTGGCGCTCGATGTTCGGAATGTCGGAGGTTACGGTGTAGACGAGGCTCGCCGCTTGATCGACGTCCTGCTTCGTGCCGATTCCGTAGTCGAGGCGCGATTGCACGAGCCTCAGGCTCGCTTGTCGGGCAACGAGCGTGTCCTTCGCGATCTGAAGCTCGAGGTCCAAGGCACGCAAGAAAAGATACGCGTTCGCGACGCTGCTGACGACGGTGGTGAGGACAGCCTTTTGACCTGACTCGGTCGCCAGCAGATAGGCGTTCGCCGACTGCGCGTTGCGCGAGAGCTGCCCCCAGAGGTCGGCTTCGTAATTGAGCTGCGCGCCGAGGTTGCGCGCCCAATTCGAATAGCTCGAGTTCGGGTTCGAAAGCGTCGGAGGGATGCGGCTGTAGCCGATTCCCCCGCTCGCCGTGAGGGTGGGGAATTGCGCGGCGTGTGCGGCGGCGAGCTGAGCGCGCGCCTCCAAGACGCGCTGCACGGCGACGCGCACGTCGAAGTTCTTGACGAGCGCTTCGACGAGCAGGCTCTGAAGCACCGGGTCTCTGATCAGCTCGGCCCACTTCAAATCTCCGAGCGATTGCGGTCCGGCCGCGCTCGCGCCGCGGTATGTCGAGGGAACGTTCGTATCCGGGCGCGCGTAGTTCGGGCCGACTTGGCATCCGGCGAGCAGCGCGACGAGCGCGAACGCGGCGAGGCGGCGCATCAGTCGCCGGCACTCCCGGCCGGTTCCGGACGCGGCTCCGGAGGGACGAGCATCTCGTGTTTGGGCGGCCTCTTCTTGTGCCTTCCGCTGAGGCGCTCTTCGAGGCGGACGATGAGCACGTACAGGACCGGGATGAACAGGACGCCGAGCGCCGTGGTGATCGTCATCCCGCCGGAGACCGCCGAGCCGAGCGATTGACGCGAATTCGCACCTGCCCCCGACGCAAACACAAGCGGAATCGTTCCGATGATGAACGCGAGCGAGGTCATCAAAATCGGGCGGAAGCGCAGATCCGCGCCCTTGATCGCCGCATCGACGACCGGCATCCCTTCCTTTTCGTATGCCTCTTTGGCGAACTCCACGATCAACACGGCGTTCTTCGCCGCCAGCCCGACGATCATGATCAAGCCGATCTGCACGTAGACGTCGTTGATCACGGTTCGGAGTGCCGTCGAGAGGAGCGCTGCGAGCATCCCGATCGGCATGCCGAGCATGATGCTGATCGGAATCCCCCAGTTCTCGTATTGCGCGGCGAGAACGAGGAATACGAGCAGCAAAGCGAACGCGAAGATCATCCCTTGCGTTCCGCCGGCTTGTTTCTCTTGCAATGAGAGTGCGCTCCATTCGTACCCGTATCCGGGCGGGAGCGATTCTTTGGCAACTTCTTCCATAGCCCGCTGCGCTTGCCCGGTGCTGAAGCCGGGGGCGTTCGCGGCTTGAATCTCCGTTGAAAGCTGCACGTTGTAGCGCTGAACCAGATCGGGTCCGGTCACCCGCCGAACGGTGGCCATCGACGATACCGGAACCATCTGATCGTTCTTGCTACGGATGTAGATCTGCTTGATCGAGGCGGGCGTCGCGCGATAGTCCGGCTCCGCCTGGACCATCACTTCCCAACTTTGGTTGAAGAGAACGAAGTCGTTGACTTTGATCCCTCCGAGATACGCTTGCATGTTGGAGAACACGTCGCTCGGCGTCACGCCGAACTCTGCGACTTTGTCGCGGTCGATGTCCAGCTTGATCTGCGGGTTCAAGACGCCGGTCGTGTTGTACAGGTTCGCCAGCTCTTTGCGTTTCGAGGCCGCCGCCATGAGCTGGTTTGCGACGCCGGCGAGCTCGGCGGGCGTTTGACCCTGTTTGGCCTCCAGCTCGAACGTTATCGACTGGCCCGAAAATCCGGGCAGCGGAGGCGGCGGGAAAATCAGGCCTACCGCTTCCGGGAAGCTTTTGAGCTTGGCTTGCATCTGCCGCAGCAGCGGGACCATCTGCAGGTCGCGCTTGGTGCGCTCGTCCCAGGGCTCGAGCACCGGGACGATGAGCGCCGCGTTCGAGGTGATGTTGCTCTGGACGACGTTGTATCCACCAACGGTGAGGACGTCTTTGACGCCGTGCAAGTGGCCGAAGTAGTCTTCGACTTTCCGCGCAAACGCGTCGGTGCGCTCGAGTGAGGCGCCGTCCGGCAAAATCACCTGACCGTAGAAGTAGCCCTGATCTTCGTACGGGACGAAACCGGTCGGCAAGAATTTTTGTAGCCCCAGTGCGCCGGCGGTGATGACCGCGAGTGCGATCAACATGAAGATCGTACGTCGGATGCAGATCGCGACGAGGCTGGTATAGCCGTGGCGGATGCGATCGAAATACTTGTTGAACCCGGCGAAGAAGCGCGCAAAGATATCGTTGGACTGCCGGCGAGGTCGTAAGATCATCGCGCACAGCGCGGGCGTCAAGCTGAGCGCGACGAAGGCCGATATTCCGACCGAAACGGCCAGCGTCAACGCGAACTGCTGATACAGCTGCCCGATGATCCCGGGTATGAACGCCAGCGGGACGAAGACCGAGATCAACACGAGCGCGATCGCGACGACGGGTCCGCTGACTTCCGTCATAGCCTGCTCGGTCGCTTCGAGCGGCGTCTTCCCTTTCTCGATGTGATGCTCGGCTGCTTCGACTACGACGATCGCGTCGTCGACGACCAGTCCGATCGCCAACACCAGGCCGAAGAGCGTCAAGGTGTTGATCGAGAACCCGAGAGGTCCGAACGCGATGAAGGTGCCGATGAGGGAAACGGGCACCGCGAGCATCGGGATGAACGTCGCGCGCAGGTTCCCCAAGAAAAGCAAGACGACGATCAGAACGAGGCCTATCGCTTCGAACAGCGTCTTTTCGACGTCGTGCAAGGCCTCTTTGACGAAGACGGTGTTGTCGACGTTGACCGCGTACGTCATCCCCGGCGGCATCGCTTTAGCGAGATCCGCTAGCGTCGCGCGCACGCCCTCGGCCGTCTTGATCGCGTTCGCGCCGGGAGCGGTGTAAATGAAGATGACGCCGGCTGGTTTGCCGTTGATCCGTCCGAACGTCGTATAGGCGTTTCCGCCTAGCTCGACTCGCCCGACGTCTTTCATGCGCAGAATCGAACCGTCCGGGTTCGTGCGGATCTCGATGTTCTCGAATTCCTTCTTGCTCTCGAGCTGTCCCTTCGCAGTGATGTTGTACTGGAACTGAATGTTCTTCGCGGCCGGCGGTTGCCCGACTTGACCGGCCGGCGCGGGAACGTTCTGCGTTTGGAGGGCGGCCTTGATATCGGAATATTGCAGATGCAGCTTCGCCATCTTGTCGGGGCGCAACCACATCCTCATCGCGTACTGACCGGCGCCGTACAGGTTCGTGCTGCCGACGCCCGAGACGCGCCCTAGCGGATTGATCATGTTGATCTGCGCGTAGTTTGTCAGAAAGAGCGCGTCGTACGAATCGGTCGGCGAGTAGACCGTGATCATCATCAAGATCTCGGTCGACTGCTGCTGAACGCTCACGCCCTGTTCCTGAACCGACAACGGCAAGAGCGGTATCGCTTGCGAGACGCGATTTTGAACGTTGACGGCGGCGATGTCGACGTTCGTCCCTAGCGCGAACGTGCAGATCAGGTTGTAGTCGCCGGAGTTCGCGCTACTCGACTTCATGTAGATGAGACCGGGAACGCCGTTGACCTGCTGCTCGATCTGGGTCGCGACCGTGTCGGCGACCGTTTTGCCGTCGGCGCCGGGATAGACGGCGCGTACCTGGACCGTCGGAAGTGCGATCTGCGGGTACTGCGCGACGGGCAACCGGATGTAGGTTACCATTCCGAGCAGCACTATGACGATCGAGACGACTATTGCAAAGACCGGCCGCTTGATGAAGAAGTGTGCCA
>JAFAMS010000024.1 GCA_019233165.1 Vulcanimicrobiota bacterium
TACGCCGACGTCCCCGACGCCGGGTTTTCCGTCGTCGTCACGACGAACGGCGACGCGGCGCTCGCGCGGCATCTCGCCGAGCGCGTCGTGCGCGAGGCGTGGGAGCGGCGCAGCGAGTGGCTCGTCGAGCTGACGCCACCCGCGCGAGCGATCCAAGAAGCGATGCGCGCCGGCAGCGGGACATTCGTCCTCGCCGACGTCGCCGACAGTCAAGGCGGCGGAACGGCGGGCGACGGGACGGAGATTCTCCGCGCGCTGCTCGCGGCGAAAGCGAAAAGCGCGGCGGTCGCGCAGATCTTCGATCCGCAGGCGGTCGCCGCGTGCGTCGAATCGGGGATCGGAAGCAATCTTGCCTTAACGGTCGGCGGGAAAGTCGACGACCGGCACGGCGCTCCGGTCGAGCTGCGCGGGACGGTCCGCTCGATCACGGACGGCCGTTTCGTGCGCACGGGAGTCTGGCAGCCCGGCACGACCCAGGTGATGGGGACGACCGCGGTCCTCGATTGCGACGGAATCGAAGTACTCCTGACCGAGTTTCGGACGCATCCGGTCGATCTCGGGCATTTCCGCTCGCAAGGGATCGAACCGACGCAGCGCCGGATCCTCGTCCTCAAGAGCGCCGCGCATTACCGCGCGAACTTCGAGCCGATCGCGCGCAAAGTTATCGAAGTCGACGCTCCGGGGATCGCGCACCCGGACCTCACCCGTTTCGCGTTCGCGAAGGTGAAACGGCCGATCTTCCCGCTCGACCCGCTTTAGACGGCAACCCCTTCGCGATTCTTCGCCAAGAGGCCGTCGACGCGCGCGACGATTCCGTCGAGCACCTCCGAGCGCATCCCGCGTTGCGACGCGATCGTCTGCACGAGGCGGTCGACGCGCTCGATGTTCTTCGCGCCTTCGTAGAGCGCTTTCGACGCCGACGAAGGATTCGCCAAACCTTGCGCCGCCTTCGCGTACTTTTCAAACGGCACGAGATCTTCCGGCGCGGCACCGAGCGCGGTGCAGACCGACGCAACCCACTCGTAGACCGCGCGGGAGGTGTCGATGTCGGCGTGGACCGCGTCGCGGATCGGCGACGGCGCGCCGGCGCCTTTCACGCACCGATAATTGCCGGTGATCAGCATCGGCCACTTCGCGAGCGGGACGAAGACCGAGTCGAACACCTTGAGCTTCACCGGCAACTCCATCATCTCGTAAAAGCGGGCGACGCCGATGTGGGACTGCACGCTGCGCAAGATCTCGGTGTGCTCGTCCGATTCGAAGCGCGCGGCTTTGAAGTTGGTCGGGAGCGTCACTTGCAAGATCGTCACGCCTTGTTCGACGAGCCGGAAGGTCTGCGGATCGGGGCTGCAGAGCGTCATAAAATTCGGATTGAAGTTGCGCCAGACGCTGGGGTCCGTGTAGCACGCATCGAGCGAATCGACGTCGATCGTGGGGATCCGCCGCAGATACGGCGGAGGCGGCATGTTCATCAACGAGACGCAGGGGATCCGCCGCTTCGCAACTTCGTCGAGCAGCTCGCGCACGCCGGGAGCTCCGTAGTGCGGCTCCTGCATCGCGAGGATTCCAAAGTCGTACTTGCCCGGGTCGATTGCCTGCGGAACGTCTGCGGAGAGCTGCCCCGGGAGTTCGCGGGAGTCGATCTCGAGGTGGTCGGCGCGCCCGCTGATCGGAAGCCGAACGCGAATCCCGTTCCGGTTGATCGCCTCGGCATTCGTCGTCCGGCACACGAGTTTGACGTTGTGACCGGCCAGGAGCAGCTTCATTCCGAAGAGCGACCCGTACGACGCCCCCAGGATCAGGACATTGTGTGTAGTTGCCACGTTGCTCTCCCTCTTATTCCAGGGTACAAGCCGGCCCCCACAGACCGCTATGGCTCGGAGTATACCACCTGGGCGCCGCCCGCGAGTCCCCGCAGCTCCCGGTTGAACCGCGGCGCGTCGTCGAAAAACGGTGCGTGACCACTTCCGGGATAGATCGACAGCCGGGCGCCCGGTACGACGCGCGCGACGTGCTCGCTCGCCTCGAGCGTCACCACCGCGTCGTCGCTGCCGTGCGTGCAAAGCACCGGGATGCGCAGCGCCGCCAGGACGTCGTCGTTATCGTTCTTGCGCCCGCGAATCATCCATTGCCGCGCGACGGCGGAGGTCGGAACGCCGGGGATCGTGCAGAGCTCGTCGAGGCGCGCGAGCGCCGGTTCGAGCGTCGCGTCGTCGGTTGCAAAGAGCGCGGGGAAGAGCGCGACGAAACGGGGATCGTTGAATTTGCGCGCCTTCTCGCCGCCCTGCGAAGTCGGCGCGGCGACGAAGTCGATCGCCCCGAGTGTTTCGTCCGAACGGGCGCGCAGGTAATCGCAGATCACGAGGCCGCCGTACGACCACGCAACGACCACCGGCTTGCGCAGGTCGAGCGCATCGATCACGGCTGCGACGTCGTCGGCCCAAAGCTGTGACGCGGCATACGCTTGCGGGTCGTCTGGCTTCTCCGATTCGCCGTGCCCGCGCAAGTCGAACGCAACGAGCCTGAACTCGTCCGCCAAATCGCTTTCGAATTGCTTGCGCCATACCACGCTCGAACGGCAGTATCCGTGGATGAAGAGAATCGGCGGGGCGGCGGCCGGACCCGTCTCGACGACGTTCAGACGGGCGCCCCCACCGCCGCGGACTTGCAGGCGGCGCGGCTGGTCACGGAGCATGGAATCCTCCAGAGCGCTCTTATTCATGGAGGGATTGGACCTTGGCGTTGCGCTTATCCCGCCGGCGCGCGTATGCGTTTGCGTTCCTCGCCGTCTCGCTGATTCTGGCGGCGTGCTCCTCCGGGAACAAGACCCTCCCGTACTCGCCGACCGGGACGCCGACGCCGTTCGTCCCCACACCGACACCCACGCCGACGGCGACGCCGCAAAACGCACCGAAATCGATTCTCGTTACGGCGGTGACGCCTTGCTTGCTGGGGACGGTACAGAACGGGTACACGATGCCCGACCTCGTCCCACAATCGCTCGCCGCGATCCCCGTCGATTCGAACGGGAATCTCGAGATCGGTCCGAGCGCGCCGACCGTAACGGTCACGAGCGCTTCGCCGAGCAACCTCAGCGTCGCGCCGGGGACGAATAGCCCGAACTCGTTCACCCTGACCGGAAACCCGCTGGCGTTCACCAACAATCCGATCGGGCTCACGATCACGGCAACGCAAACCGTCGGCGGCAGCGCGTCGGTAACGGTCAATGCGAACGTCACCGTGCAGCAAACGCTGCTCGCGATCGGCTCGAGCGCGCTCAACGCCTACGCGATCACGACGGGAACGCTGTGCTGGTCGCTCCCCGTCTCCAACAGCGGCGGGACCGTCGACGCCTCGGGGAACATGTACGTCGCGACCGGTGCCAACGTCTCGATGTACACGCCCGGCTCCTCGAAAGCGGTCTTGACCGGCCCCGTCAGCGGGACGATCACGTCGATTGCGACCGATAACAACGCGAACGTCTACATCGGGTCGCCGGGACTCGTCTACAAGTACACGCTCGGCGCGCAATTACCGACGCTGACGATCGTCCCGCCGTTCCAGTCGGCGGTGACGCAGCTCGTCCTCGATCCGAATTCGAATTTGTACGTCTCCAACGGCTTCCCGACGACCGGAAACTCGATCGCGGTCTACGCCCCGAACGCGACCGTTCCGACGTATACCATCTTGGGCAACCTGCAAGTGATGGGGCTGCTGACCGACTCGGCGTCGAACCTGTACGAGCTCGACGGGAACTCGTGGCGCGTGAACGTCTATCCCGCGGGGAGCACGGTCCCTACGCTGATGACGAACGCCCTCTCGAATCAGCCCTATGCCCTGGCGCTCGACAAGACCAAGAAACTCTACGTCGGGGCCGCGAATTCGATGTACGTTTACGCGCCCGGCGGCGTCGCGCCGACCGCGATCTTCGGGACGAACTTCATCTTGCAAAAAGGGATCGCCGTCGACCAGAACGGCTTGATGTACGTCCTGGACGCGAGCGGGACGATCTCGGTCTATCCGGCGAGCGGGAGCGGGACCGTGCTCTACCAGGTCGGCGGAACGGGGTTGCAGGGCGGGAGTCTCTGGATCCGGCCGTGAGCTTGTTCGAGGGATTCGCGCGCAAGCGGCTCCCCGGGACGGACGGCGTCGAGATCAATGCGGTCGTCGGCGGGAGCGGCCCGCCGCTCCTGCTCTTGCACGGCTACCCGCAGACGCACGCGATGTGGCACAAAGTCGCGCCGGCGCTCGCCGGGCACTTTACCGTCGTCGCCGCCGACTTGCGCGGCTACGGTGACAGCTCGAAACCGCCGAGCGATCCGTCGCATCTCGTCTACTCGAAGCGCTCGACGGCGAACGATCTCGTCGCGGCGATGGATTCGCTCGGATTCAAGCGCTTTCGCGTCGCCGGCCACGATCGCGGCGGCCGCGTCGCCCATCGGATGGCGCTCGATCACCCCGATGCGATCGAGCGAATCGCCGTCTTGGATATCGCGCCGACCCGCGAGATGTTCCGCGCCACGACGTTCGATTTCGCGATGGCGTACTATCACTGGTTCTTTCTCGCGCAGCCCTTCGATTATCCCGAACGATTGATCGGCGCCGACCCCGAGTACTATTTGCGCCGCAAGATCAAGGCGTGGTCGGGGAGCGGCGCCGAAGGCGTCTTCGCTCCCGAGGCACTGGCGGAGTACGTTCGCTGTTTTCGCGATCCCAAGACGATCCACGCGAGCTGCGAAGACTATCGCGCGGCCGCGACGATCGACATCGAGCACGACGATGCCGACGGCGCCAAGAAAATCAAAGCGCCCCTGTTGGCGTACTGGGGCGCGAAGGGCGTTATCGAGCGGCTCTTCGACGCCGTCGCACTGTGGCGGCTGCGCGCCGAAGACGTGCGCGGTGAGACGGCGCCCACCGCGCACTATCTAGCGGAGGAAGCGCCCGAGCCGGTCGCTTCCCGTTTGCTAGCGTTCTTTACTTAGAGGGCAAGTGCTTGAGGACGATGATCTTGTCGGCGTGCCGCGCCCCGAGCGCCTTCTGATCGTAGAGCACCTCGACCGGGGTACCGGGCTTTAAGAACGACATCTGGTACGTCGTCTTCCCGTCGTCCGAGAATATTTGCTTGAACTTCGGAACGAGCAAGAAGCTGAGCGACTGCCCGTTCCGCGGATCGGTGACCTTGATGTTGCTCGACGAGATGTGGTCGATCGTGCCGTAGAAGGTACTATTCTTCATCGCGGCCGCGGGGGCCGTAAGGCTCACGCCAATCGCCAGCGCCGCAAGGGGAACCCAACGTTTGTCTCTCATGCGGGCCTTGTACCCAGCTTTGCCGAGGAGAAGGCCCCAGCCGAGCCCAACTCCGGCGCATGAAACGCTTCCTTTTTTGTGCGGTGGCGGCGCTCTTCGTAGTCGCAGGCAGCTGGGCGGGGAGCGCTCGGCCGGCCGGAGCACAGCCGGGCAAGTGCCCGGTCAAAGCGCCCGGCGGGCTCGTCACGGCCGGCACGCTTACCGTCGGGACGGCGTTCGGGACGCCCCCGCAAAACTTTTTGGTCGACAACAAGCCGACCGGCTCCGACGTCGAGATCATGCAGGCG
>JAFAMS010000165.1 GCA_019233165.1 Vulcanimicrobiota bacterium
TGCGCGAGCTACTCGCCGAACAGATCAAACGCAATGCCGTGGCGTGGGCGATCGGCGAGGCGAGCGTCGCCGAGATCGACCGCTTGAACATCTATTGGGCGTCCATCTTGGCGATGGAGCGCGCGCTCGCGGCCCTTGCCGTCGCACCGGAATACTTGCTCACCGACGCTGTTCGGATTCGCTCGTGGAGCGGTCCTCAGGAGCCGATCGTAAAAGGCGACGCAACCTGTGCAAGCGTCGCGGCCGCTTCGATTGTCGCCAAAGTCCATCGCGACGCACTGTTGGTCGAGCTCGATCCGGTCTATCCGAACTACCGCTTCGCGGAGAACAAAGGCTACGCGACGCCGCATCACATCGAGGCGCTCAAGACGCACGGCCCGTGCGATCAACACCGCCGTAATTGGTGGCGGGTCCAGGCGTCGCTCGTCCTCCCCGGAATCGAGTTCCAGGAGTGAACCGCCGCGAGCTCGGCCGCGCCGGAGAGGATGCGGCGGTCGCGTATTTGACGGAACGCGGATTTCAGATCGTCGGGCGCAACGTGCGACTGGGAAATCGGGGCGAGATCGACGTCGTCGCGCGCGACGGCGAGACGATCGTCTTCGTCGAGGTCAAAGCTCGGCAATCGCAGCGCTTCGGGAGCGCGGCGACGGCGGTCGACGCCCGGAAGCGCCGCACGCTCCGCAAACTCGCCGCCGAGTGGCTGCAGCTCTTCGCCCCACAGTCATTCGCGCGTTTCGACGTCCTCGCCGCCGACGGCGAGCGATTCCGCTACTATCGGGACGCGTTCCAGTGAACGAGCGCGTCGGGACGGTTATCGCCAAGCGGTACAAGATCGACCGTCTGATCGGGCGCGGCGGGATGGCCGACGTGTACCATGGGAGCGACACGGTCCTGGGGCGTGAGATCGCAATCAAGATCCTAACCGACAGGTCCGAGATCGTCCGCAAGCGCTTTCTGCGCGAAGCGCAGTCGATGGCGAGCTTGAACCACCCGAACGTCGTCGGCGTTTACGATGCGGGCGAGTTTGCCGAGCAGCTCTACATCATCATGGAGCTCGTCCGCGGGAAGACCCTCAAGCAGATCGCAGCCGAAGGGCTCACGTTCGACCGCTCGATCGAGATCTTCATCGGCTTGCTTGAAGCGCTCGACTACGCGCACAGCCAGTCCGTGATCCACCGCGACATCAAGCCGGCGAACGTGATGATTCTGACGGACGGAACCGTGAAAGTCATGGACTTCGGCCTCTCGCGGCGCGTCAGCGATGCGTCGAGCGTGACCCAGGCCGGCGAGATCGTAGGTACGATCGCGTATCTTTCTCCGGAACGCTTTCTCGGAAAGACGACCGATCAGCGCAGCGATCTCTATTCGGTTGGCTGCGTGATGTACGAAATCTTCACCGGCGACGTGCCCTTCAAGAGCGCAACCGACGATCTGGTCTCCGTCATCTTCGCGCACGTCAACGAGCCGCCGGTCCCGCCGCGGAATCGCAACCGTGATCTCCCACCCGCGCTCGAGCGGATCATCCTCCGGCTCCTCGAGAAGGATCCGTCGAGCCGCTACGGCTCGGCGCGCGAGGCGATCAACGACCTCAAGAACATCGGAAAGCCGGGGACGAACGCGCCCGCGACAAACGCTGCCTCGCAGTCGCCGCAGGCAGCCGCGGCAGCTCCGCCGCCGTCGCCGGCGCAGGATCTCAAATCGCTCCTCGCGAGCGCCTCGCACGCCCAACGAACCGGCGACCCGAACGTGCGCGAGCTCCTCAATCGGGCGGTTCGTCCCGGCCAGGCGTTGCGCGATGCGCAGCGTGAAGTCTTGGCCGCGATGCTCGCCACCCGCAAGCGCGATTACACGGAAGCCGCGCGCGCCTTCGGCGCCGCGCTCGACGGCTTCCGCACGGTCAACAACGAGCTCGAGTACGCGCGCACGGCGCTGCGCTTCGGCGCGATGAACGTCGAGAAGAACGCCCACGGCGACCGCTCCGCCGACACGGAGCTCGACGTCGTCATTCGGGCGCTCTCGGAGTCGCTCCCGATCCTGCGCGGGCGCCGCCTCTTCGGCGAGCTCGAGGAGGGCGAGCGGACGCTCTACGCGCTGCGGCGGATCAAGGTCAGCAGCGGCCACTGAGGCGGATGATGCAAAGCGTCGGGTACGCACGCTTCAAGTTTCTCAACGGTTTCGTCTTCATCGCCCTGGGGATGCTCGTGGTCGTGCAGTTGTTGCGCGGCGCCGGACTGCGGTGGGAGGCGCTGAGCGGTTACGTCCTCGGTGCGGCGCTCGTCGGCCTGGGCCTCGTGCGCCTTCGCACGGGGTGGCCGCGAAGATGAGTACGGTAACGCTGCACCTTCATCCGATCGGCGCGGTCGTCGCATTCGCCGTGCTGATCGCGATCAGCGGGACGCTGTGGTGGATGCTCCATCCGCCTTCGAGCCGCGCCGAAAAAGTGGCGAAAGTAGCCGAGCGCGTTTTGAGCCACCTGGTTGGGAGCATCATCGTCGTCTTTTCGGCCGAGATCCGCTCCGAGCACATGATGGTGCTCGCGGCACGACTCGCGCGCCGCGAACGCGCCGAGCTCTTGGCCGCGTACGTCGTCGAGGTCCCGTTCACGCTCCCGGTCAACGCCACGATGGAAGTCGAAGATCGGGCCGCGCTCGACGCGCTCGCCACGGCGCAGGCCATCGCGATAAAGAACGGGATCTCGCTGCGGACCGAGACGATCCACGGCCGCCAGACGAGCCAGGCGGTCCTCGACCTCGCAAAGCGCGTGAAAGCGAACCTGATCGTGATGGGCTCGTACCGCGAAGGGAAGTACAGCGGCGCGCCGCTCGGACGCGCGATCGAGCAGATCACCGCCGGCGCGAAGTGCGACGTCTTGATCGGGGTGGAAGGACAGCACGGGTCGCTGTTGCAGTCCGAGACGATAGACGCCGTGGGAGTCGCTCGCAAGGAGGTCTCAGCCGAATGAGGGGTTCCATCTTTCTCGCCGCTTTTCTCGCCGTTTTTGCGCTCGGGGGAACCCTCGCCATGGCCTCGCCGCTCACGGATTTCGCCGACGCCTGGGGCAAGGTCGACGACTACACGTGCACGATCGCCGTGCACGAAGCCCTCGGAAACCAAACGCAAGACCGCCACTACGACTTCGCCTTCAAGAAGCCGAGCATGGCGCACATCGAGGTCACGCAAGGCCCCGGAAAGGGAAGCGGTTCGGTTTGGCACGGCGGCGACACCGTCCGCGGTCATCAAGGCGGGATTCTTTCGGGGATCAAGCTGACGATCTCGATCAACGACCCGCGCGCGGTAACGCTGCGCGGCGACACGATCGACACCGCGTCGTTCGGCTACATTCTCGGCGTCTACCAAAGCGGCAAAGGAACGATCACCGACGCGCCGGGCGAGACGATCGACGGCGTCTCGACGGACAAGGTCACGATGCAAATCGCGAATGCGGCGGCGAACAAAAACGTCTCGCGCGACGTCCTCTACCTCTCGAAGGGAACGCACCTACCGGTGCGCCGCGTCCGCTACGAGGGCGACACCCTCGTGAAACAAGAAGATTTCACCAACGTCAAGCTCAACCCAGGCTTGAAGGACTCGAACTTCTAAACCCCGGCGTGTCATCCCGAGCGTAGGCGCGAGCGCCGAAGTCGAGGGACGCGCGACGCACGCGCCACCGCCGAAACGACCGCGGCGCGCGGAAATGAAACTGGTGTGGTGGTTCGCCCCGGTGATCGTCGCGCGCGGAACGATCGCGGCGCGGTGGTCGCTGGTCCCTCGACTACGCAATGCTACGCATTGCTACGCTCGGGATGACACCGAGGGGGATTAATACACCGCCGTTTGCGTGCGGTTGAAGGTTCGTAGCACGTCGTTGCCGTCGCGGATCGTTAGGCGGCCGTTGTAGATCTTGTAACTCCACGCCGCCGGGCGCGCGAGCTCGCCGCTGAACGTGATCCCGAGCAGGCCTGGCGCGA
>JAFAMS010000179.1 GCA_019233165.1 Vulcanimicrobiota bacterium
GGTTTCCTTGGCCTTTGTTGTCGTCGTCTCAATGCGCTCGTGCAAAAAGAACGACGTCGCAAGATTGCGCAGCAGCGCTTTGCGATGTCCGTCCGTTCGCGACAGACGCTTGTTGGCGATTTGATGCGGCATGGTACGGGTCACTACGACTGGCGCAGCGAGAGTCCCCTTTCGTCCAGAACGGCTTTGATCTCATCCAGAGACTTCTTGCCGAAGTTGCGCATTTTGATGATCTCGTCCTCGGTCATGTCGAGCAGCTCGGAAACCTTCGAGATTCCGGCTCGTTTCAGACAGTTGAACGAGCGGACAGAGAGGTTCAGCGTCTCGACGGGGATGTCCCATTCAGACGCCGGCGCGGTTGCGACCGGCTTCTCTTCGGTCGAGAAATCGATGAAGAGTTGCATCTGTTCGGTGAGAATTTGCGCCGCCGTTGTGAGCGCTTCGTCCGGCGTGATCGAACCGTTCGTTTCGAT
Organism: Vulcanimicrobiota bacterium; assembly: GCA_019233165.1. Taxonomy (GTDB): domain Bacteria; phylum Vulcanimicrobiota; class Vulcanimicrobiia; order Vulcanimicrobiales; family Vulcanimicrobiaceae; genus JAFAMS01. The sequence continues at coordinate 474 of JAFAMS010000179.1, forward strand.
TTCAAGCGTCAGACGGTCGAAGTCGACCGATTGACCGACTCGCGTGTCGTCGCCGGTGAAATTGACTTTGCGAATCGGCGAGAAGATCGAATCCATCGGGATGAGACCGATCATATGCTCGACGTTCCGCTGCCGGTCAGCCGTCACGTAGCCGCGATGTTTCTCGACACCGATCTCCATCGAGATCTTGGCGTCGCGCTTCGTCAGCGTCGCGATGTGATAGTCGGGTTGCAGGATCTCGACGTCCGCGTCCGGCGTGATGTCGCCGGCCGTGACCTCGCGGTTCCCGGAGACCGACAGCGTGAGCACCTTGGGCGCATCGCTGTTCAGCTTGACCGGGAGGCCTTTGAGGTTCAGTAACAAGTTGGTCGTGTCTTCGACCACGCCGGGGATCGTCGAGAACTCGTGCAAGACGCCGTCGATCTTGACGTACGTCACGGCGGTACCGGGGATCGACGAGAGCAAGACGCGCCGGAGCGCGTTGCCGAGCGTGATACCGAAGCCGCGCTCGAGCGGCTCGATGACGAACTTCGCGTAGTTGTCGCGGCGCTCGCGGATCTCGATCTGCGCGCCGGCGGGGGTTTCCAGAACGGTCATGGTGACGGTGTAGGTCCTTTGTTGCCGCTTCCGTTATCCGCCGCGCAGCTGCTTTCGCGCAGCGACGCGACGATCGGACGTCTAGCGGCGGCGATGGGAGAGATTAACGAGAGTAGAACTCGACGATGAGCTGTTCGTCGACGGGTGTGTCGATTTGCTCGCGCGACGGGAGCGAAAGCATCTTTGCCGTCAGATCCGCTTCGTTGAAATCGAGCCACTCGGGATGGCGGCGGTTCTTGGCGGCTTCGGCATTGGCTTGGAAGATCGTCGAGCTCTTCGAGCGCTCGGCGATCGAAACGACGTCGCCGGGCTTGAGGATGTACGAAGGGATGTTGACGAGCTTCTGGTTCACCTTGAAGTGACGGTGCGTGACGAGCTGGCGAGCCTGCGCCCGAGACGACGCGAGGTTCAAGCGGTAGACGACGTTGTCCAGCCGCCGCTCCAGCAGCTGCAGGAACGTCCGTCCGGTTTGTCCCGGGACGCGCGCGGCTTCGCGGAAATAGTTCTCGAATTGCGCTTCGTGGACGCCGTAGTACTTGCGCATCTTCTGCTTCTCGCGCAGCTGACGGCCGTACTCCGAGACCTTCTGGCGCGACTTGCCCTGCGTCTTTTGCCCGGGCGCAGTACCGCGCCGCTCGACCGCGCACTTTTTCGAGAGGCAGCGGTCGCCTTTGAGAAACAGCTTGATCTTTTCGCCGGTCTTGCTGGCGGCCGTCTCGCGACGACAGATCCGGCAGACGGGTCCGGTATAACGAGCCATCCCCGCCTCCTAAACCCGGCGCCGCTTCGGCGGGCGGCAGCCGTTGTGCGGGATCGGCGTTACGTCCTTGATGAGCGTGATCTCGAGCCCCGCGGCTTGCAAGGAACGGATCGCCGCTTCGCGGCCGGCGCCGGGGCCTTTGACGTAGACCTCGCACGACTTCATCCCGTGCTCCATCGCCTTGCGCGCGACCGCTTCGGCGGCCATCTGCGCGGCAAACGGAGTCGACTTCTTCGAACCTTTGAAACCGAGGTTGCCGGCGGAAGCCCAGGCGATCGTGCTGCCCTGGTTGTCGGTGATGGTAACGATCGTGTTGTTGAAGGAAGAGTGAATGTGCGCGACGCCGTTGCCGACGTTCTTGAACTCGCGCTTCTTCCGCGTCTTTTGTTGTTTCTTGACGGCCAAACGAAACTCCGATGTTTATCCTGCCCCGGACGGAAACGAGCCGGGGTGTCGTCGCCTCGACCGAATCAGCCTGACGGAAGCCGTCCGACCTGATACCTCGACCGCCCGGCGAAAGCGGCCCGGGCCTCTGCGCCCGCTGTTTGCCGCGGACGGGCACAAAGACGCGTTAGCTGCCCGGAGGCAGCCAACGGCTCACTCTAGCAAACGCGCGGCGCCGCTGTCAACGGGTCGAGATCCCTGTCGTGAACGGGTTGTTTTGCTGCGCCGACTCGGGAGCCGTTACCGCCGAGCTCGAGCTCGAACCGCTCGCGGCTCCGGTTCCGCCGCCAGGCGCTGAGCCGCTCTGAGCCGGCGTTTGATCGCTTCCGGCCTGGCTGCCGGCCGGCACCGCGCTTTTGGCGGGGGCCGGTTGCGCGTTGTTCTGAGGATAGTAGAGCTCGGTGTCGACCGTTTGTCCCGTGGTCGGCCGCGGCGTCGGGCCCGCGGGAGGCTGCCGCACCCCGCCATAGGCAGTGACGACCGCAATAAAAATTGCGATCGCAACGACCCCGCTTAGCACCGATACGGCGCCCCACGTTCGGCTCGACATCCCTTTTGTTAGATTCCGCTTCCGAGCCCGGGGTTCAGGTCCCCTGGGGCGTGAGGCGGCGCACGCTTGGGTGAAGACCGGGCTTACCGCCCTGCGCCTGCTCCCACCCCCGTCGTCCCCGCCGCCCCGGTCCCGGTCGTCCCGGTCGTCCCGGTGGTCCCCGTCGCGCCGGTGCCGGTCGTAGCCGAGCCGTTGGTGGCCGCGCCGTTCGTCGTTGCGCCGCTCGTAGTCCCGTTGGTCCCGGTACCGGTTGTCGTCCCATTCGTCGACGTCGCACCGTTCGTCGTGCTACCGCTCGTCGAACCGCGCTGCGAACCGTTGAGCAGCGGCGAGCTGTTGACGGTGTTTTGCGTCGACGCGTTCGGTTGCGTCGCCCCGTTCGTCGTCGTACTCCCGGTGTTTCCGGCTGAATTCGTGGTCCCAGTGTCGGTGTTGGTGCCGCCGGATCCGGCGCTGCCGGCGCCCTGGGCCGACGTCGCGGTCCCACCCGAGCCTGAGGCCGCGTTGCCGCCGCCGAGCGAGCCGCCGCTCCCATTTACCGTGCCGCCTTGTGGTGCCGCGCCGGTCGTAGTCCCGCCGCCGCCCGAGGTTCCGCCACCAGACGTCGTCGCCGGCGAGCCGCTATAATCGGTCCCGTTTTGCACCGGGTACGTTTGCGGCACGCTCGTGTTCGCCCCGTCGCGCCACGCGATCATCGTCAACACGATGAACAGCGCGCCGACCGCCGCGAACAGCGCATACGCCTGACGGCCGGTTAATCGCGCGATGGGGTTTTCAAGCGGTCCGTGAGTCGCGTCGATCCGCGCGAACCACTCGTTCATCCCGCCGAAAGGGTCGGTACGTTGTGTTGACGCCATAGCGGCGGTAGTGTACCCGCAGCCGGGCACGGCTAGACCCTTGGCTTGTTGCCCGCTCCCCGACCCGAGCGGCGAATTTAGAGTACGACGAGCTCTTCGCCGCTGTCGTCGAAACGAAATTGCGTCGAGTAACGCGTCTCCCGGCCGTTCGCCAAGACCTTGGAGTGGATCGTTAGCTTGTGAAAAGGTCTTCCGGCGACGTGCGTAACGCCGCAGTAGTCGAACGTCACGTCTTGCGGCGCTTTGACGCTGCCGGGCGGCAGACGACCTCGTTGCGAGAGCTCCGCGAGCAGCCGCTCGCGGAAAGGCGCCGGGATCAGCTTCGCGATCTCGCCGTCGCGCATCCGAATCGTCGCGACGAGATCGTCCTCGGACGTGATCGTCTTCTTCCCGGTGATCCACCGCATCAGCGCGTCCCAATCGTCCGTGCCGATGCGAACGAATTGAAGGCCGTAGCTGTACGCGCGCTTTCCGTTACGCGTCGTCTCGACGTTCCAAACGGGGAAGACGCGCACGGTAATCGCTTTCCCGTCCAGGTCGAGCCGGACGTCGAACGTTACCGCGGCAAGCTGCTTCTCGATGACGACCCCGAGGCCGCCCCCGCTCGCGTCGACGCCGTATGCAGGCTGCCACGTACGACCGTCGATCGAATATTGCGCTGCGTAGTCTTTTCGCACGCGCGGAAACCGGCGCCGGTTCTCATCCCGGCCGGCAAACCACCCAATGAGCTCTGCCAGCATTTGACACACCTCCGCCCAATGCCGTCAGGGGATAGTTCTAGCCGCCGAACGCCCCGCCTGCCTCGATCACCTCGCCCCGCTCGTCGAGCCGAATCGCGACGCCGTCGTCGGGCGAGCGCCGGTACGCGATCTCGAGCGCGTTACCGCTGGGGTCCTTGAAGAACACGGCGTAGTATTTTTCGTACGAATAGGGGATCTCGGGACCCTCGATCGCACTTGCGCCCGCGCCGGCAACGATCTTCGCGAGGCGGTCGACGTCCGCGGGCGTCTCGGCGGCAAACGCGATGCGGCTCTCGTTCGGCTTGTGCGAGCGATCCTCGTGGATCCCGAAGAAACGGCGAGAACCGCCGGAGCGATGCGCTTCGTAGTATTCGACGCCGTTCTCGGAGGTTTTGACCTCGCTCAGGCCCAGCTCGGGCATCAGAACGTCGTAAAACCGTCGCGCCGCAGCGATGTCGCGAACGCGCGCGTCGACGTGATCGTAGCCGACGAAGAGAGCGCGCCGCTCGCTCACGCGCGCGCCGCCGAGACGAATCGTGAAAACAGATCGGCGCCGAGGCTTCTCGAGAAATCGAGCCGCTCCGGATGCCATTGCACCGCGAGCAGAAACGGCTTTCCCTCGGGCTGCGCCCACTCGAAGCCTTCAATCGTCTCGTCGTCCGCACGTGCGGTCACCACGAACCCTTCGGCAAGCCGATCGATCGCTTGATGGTGCGAGCTGTTCACTTCGCCGCGGCTCGAACCGGCGATCCGGGCGAGCTCGCTCTCGTCGTCGATAACGACGGGATGCCGCCGATCGACCCCGCCTTGCGCGGTATGATGCATCGCGGCGATGTCGGGCAAATCCGGAATCAGCGTCCCGCCGTGCGCGACGTTGAGGAGCTGCGCACCGCGGCAGATTGCAAGGATCGGCAGCTTGCGCGACTCGGCCGCCGCGAGCGCGCGGAATTCGGCTTCATCGCGTTGCGGATCCAGCGAGCACAGCGGAGCGTACTCGGGCTTTCCGTACCGCGCCGGCTCGACGTCGGGGCCACCGCTCAAGAGGAGCGCGTCGATCGCGCCGACGGCATCCGGCTCGGCCGCCAGATCGACGGTTTCGACGCCACCCGGTATCTGCGCGCCGGCTTCGATGACAGCGCGATGATAGTTCGGGAACGAGCCCCGCGGGGGCCCGTAACTGATCCCAACCCGGAGGGCCACCCTACACGGTTCGCCGCGGGTTACTTTTTGGCTGCCGCTGCCGCCGCTTTATTCTTCCCGCCGACCGTCTTCTTCGGGCCCTTGCGAGTGCGCGCGTTGGTCTTGGTACGTTGACCGCGAACCGGGAGGCCACGCCGATGGCGCAGGCCGCGATAGCAGCCGATATCCGTCAATCGCTTGAGGTTCGACGCC
>JAFAMS010000186.1 GCA_019233165.1 Vulcanimicrobiota bacterium
TTGCGGATCCGCCAGCGTCTGACGAACAGTCGCAATCGGCGCCGTGGCGGGCAGGTCGAACGATCCCGCGGCGACGTTGCGCGCATACGCGGCGAGGCTTCGCGCGGCGGCGGCCAACGCGTGCCGCTCGACCGAAAACCGCCGCAACGGCCATACGACGACCAGCAGAAATGTTTGCGTGAGGCCACCCGCGAGCACGAGCAACGATTCGAAGACGACCTCGTGCGGGGCGAGCCGAAAATGACTGAAGACGACGAGCGCGATCACCGAGTTGATCCCGACCGTCGTCGCCGCCGAGCCTAGGCTGGCGACGATAGCGTAGGCATAACCCCACAAAGCGGTGACGACGACGAGCGCCGGAAGCGAGTACGCGGAGAAACCGCCGACCATCGTCGAGAAGGCCATCGCCGCCGCGGTGAGCAGCATCGCCGCGGCGCGCGTTCGATAGACCCCTTGTTGCGAAGCGAAGCCGACGCACATCGCGCCGGTCGCGGCCGCAGCTCCCGTCGCCGGTGCCCCGAGCGCGAGCGCGACGACGAGGGGTATCGCAACCCCCGCCGTCGTGCGCAGCGCGAAGCGAACGTCGACCCGCGACCGATCGAAATTTAGCGTGCCGCGGACGGCGCCGCTAAGCGCTCGCGGCGGTACGTTCCTTGAAGTACTCGTAGGTTTTTCGCATCCCCTCGAGCAGCGACACGCGCGCTTCCCAGCCGAGCTCTTTCCTCGCGAGCTTTGAGTTGAACTGCGCGTCGCGCGCGTCTCCCGGACGTTTCGGCCCGTGCTCGACCGGAGCTTCGAAGCCGCTTATCTCGGCCAGGGCCTTATAGATTTGGTTTACGCTGGTCTTTTTGCCGGTTCCGATCGCATAGCACTCGCCGCCACCGCGCTCGAGGGCGAGCTCGTTGAGTCGGGCGATATCCCCGACGTAGACGTAATCGCGGGTTTGCTCGCCGTCCCAGTCAATTCGAACCCCCTGGCCGGCCAAGAACCGTCCGATGAAAATCGCGATCACGCCGGCCTCGCCGTTTGGATCCTGTCGTGGCCCGTACACGTTCCCGTAGCGCAGCGCGGTGAAATCGAGCCCGTGCTCCTTCTTATAGAACCGCAGATAGTGCTCGCCAACCATCTTTGTGATCCCGTACGGCGATTCGGGGCGCTGCGGCGTATCTTCGTCGATCGGGAACTTCTTGGGGGTGCCGTACGTCGCCCCACTTGAAGCATAAATCACTTTTTTCACGCTTCCCGTTTTGACGGATGCCTCCAGAACGTTGACGAGCCCCAGCACGTTCACTTGCGCATCGTATTTCGGATCCCGCGAACTGATCGCTACCGAGTGCTGCGCCGCGTGATGGCAGACGATCTCCGGCCTGAAATCGCTGAAGACGCGAGCCAGACCTTCGTCCCGGATATCGGTGTGGATGAAGCTCGCCTGGCTGGGAACGTTGTCGCGGCGGCCGCCGCCGTGCGACCACAAACTGTCGACGATGACGACGTCGTGCCCCAACTCCAAGTAACGATCGACGATGTGCGAGCCGATGAATCCGGCGCCGCCGGTGACGATTATGCGCATTGAGCCCTCGAAGTAGAGAGAGTATATACCGGGCTCGGCGCTTATGCCCTAGCTTAAGACAAACGTAACGATCTTATCCGCCTCGCGGTGGTTCGTCCAAAAGGAGGACCCATCGAAAGCAAGGCCCCGGGCGTGGAAGGGGACGCGCGCGAGGTCTTCGGCCCTGCGCTGCGGGTCCTCGAGCCGGATGCGCGTGAGCCAATAATCGTTCGTCGATTCGTCGTCGGTCGTCAATAAGTAGAGGGACCCCTCGACAAACGTCTGACCGCAGATTTGGTGCGGCACCTGGATCGTTTCGAGCACTCGGCCCTCGTCATCGACCCGTAGGACGCGCTGGTCGTACCACTGGCTCACGAAGAGCCGCTCGCCATCGAAACTCAGCTGCGAGCCGGTGCTCTGCGGACACTCGAAGAGCGGGTTCGACTCGAATCGGCCGCGGTCGGCTTCGAAACGGTGCACGAAGCGGTCGTCGTCATCGCCGTGACCGCAGATGACGCGCAGCTCCGAGCCGCCGTTCGTTCGTACGACCGTCATTCCCCAAGGCTTACCGGGCGCTTCGGCTTCGCTCAGCACGCCGAGCGTCGCCGGATCGAGCCGGTAAATGCGGTCGGTCGCAATCGATCCGACCCACAGCGCGCCACGATCGAACGCGATCGACTGCGGCTTCGAAAACGGCGAGCTGCGGCGGCTGGTCTCGCGGATTTCTTTCACGGTAACCGGCTCAACACTGCGGGCTGCGGCCTCGTTGCATGGTCGAGCCGGGTTCCTTTGGAATGGAGCCGCATGGAAAAGATCGTCCCCGTCATCAGCACGACGACCGTCGGGCCACTTGGAGTCGCCCATCTGCCCAGACTGTGGTTGAAGGTGCTCCTGCACTACACGGGCCGGCTTCCGGAAGGGTATCGCCACGGTACCGGCGGCTCCGATGAGAGGACGCTCGACGACCTGGGGATCGATCGGGATACGTTTCTCGCCTTCATGGAAGCCGAGCTCCCCAGCTATCTCGAGTGCGAGGCTTGGGTCCGCAAGCACGCGACGAAACTCGACCCCGAAACGATCGCAGAGCACAACGAGATCTCCAAACGCGACAAGCCCGAACACTTCGCTGCCCCGCAGCGCGCGTACGTCGGTCTCGACGATCCGACGGTGCGCAACGCGACGCTGCTCAACGACCTGGACGACTGGGCGACCTTGCACGCACTCGTGACGAAAGGGACGATCCCGCGCCTTGCGGCGTCGAGTCTGAACGCGGTTTTTTGCGAACGTCTCAAAGCGCTCATCGACGAAACCGGCGCGACGCACGCGACGCTCCACGTCGATCTTCCGGCGTTCGGGCTGAGCCCGTCGCAGCCGGCCGGCGCGGCGTCGCGCGACGGCGCCGCGCTCGACGGGAAAACGCCATCCGGAAAAGTCGAGGCCCGCACGGGCCCGTACTCCGCGTGGATCTCGGTCTACGGAGGCAACGGCGAGAAGGCGGCGCTCGAGCGCGCGCTCGCGGACGCGCGGTCGGCGCTCGACACGGTCCTGGGCGAAACCTAGCCCTCCCGCGCGCCGTCGCGATGGAGGAGCGTGCGCGCTCCGCTCGCGATACCCGCGCTGGTCTTTCTCGCCGCGATCGTGGCCGGGCGCGACTTTCCACCCGCGGACGATGTCGTGCTCGCCACGGTTGCGGGAAGCGCACTCGTCGCTGCAAGGACGCGCGCGCACCTCGTAGCAGCGCTCGCGGTCGCGCTCGGCCTCGCGCTCGGCGTCTGGCGCGGAAACCCGCCGAGCGTCGCGGTGGAGGTCGCGGGCGTTCGGCTCGCCGGGACCGTCGCCGGTGAAGCGACCGCGCGTCCGTGGGGCGAGACCTTCGAGCTCGGGGCCGACGACGGTTTGCGCTACGAAGTGGCATCGCGCGAAGTGGTCGCGCTCGGGGAACGCGTCGTTGTGCACGGCCGCCTCGAACCGTTCGACGAACCGCGAAACCCCGGCGAACCCTCGAGTCGCGAGCTCGCGCGAGAACGCGGACTCGCCGGAATTCTGGCGCAAGCGCGACTCGTCGAGCGTGCGCCGCCCGATCCGTACGATTTGCGGACGCTGCCCGCGCGTGTGCGGGAAGGCGCCGGGCGGCGTTTGCGCGCGCTGCTCGGCGAACCCGACGCGACGATCTTGGCCGGGATGCTCTACGGGGCGCGCGGGACGTTGCCGCCCGAGCTGCGCGCAGAGTTCGCCGACACAGGCACGGTACACGTCCTCGTCACCGCCGGGCTGCACTTGGGTGTCGTCGCAGCGCTCGCGGTGTTCGTCTTCGAGCGATTCGGGTTCGGCCGCATCGGTTCGTCGTTGCTGGCGATCCCACTCGTGTGGGCGTACGCGATCGTCAGCGGCGGCCACGTCCCGTCGCTGCGCGCGGCGACGATGGCGACCGTCGCGTTCGGTGCGCGCGCGCTCGGCGAACGGTCGCTCTCGTTGAACGCCCTCGCTGCGGCGGCGATCGTCGTAGGCGCGATCTGGCCGGCGTGGGTCGGCTGCGTCTCGTTCGCGCTCTCGTTCTCATGCGTCACCGCGATCGCGCTCTTCGCAGAGCCGATCTCGCGCGGGCTCGTTCGCCTTCCCCGCGTCGCACGTGAGGCGCTCGCGCTTACGCTCTCGACGCAG
>JAFAMS010000264.1 GCA_019233165.1 Vulcanimicrobiota bacterium
GTTTCTTCGCGTTAGGCCTGGCTGCGTACGGGCCGGGTGGCGGGACGCCGGCGGCTTGCGGTTGCGACGCCCGCCGCGCGCAAACGAGCGAGCATCGTCGGCGTCGGAATCTTGATCTCGTGTGCGAGATGCATCACGCGCAGAAAACGCACCAGCAACCACGTCAAGTCGAGCTCGAACCACCGCAAGCCGTGGCGCGCCGAGAAGGGGAAGGCGTGATGGTTGTTGTGCCAGCCCTCGCCCCACGAGAGCAACGCGAGCCACCAACAATTCGTCGAGAGGTCGCCGGTCTTGAACGAGCGATAGCCGATCGCGTGCGCAACGCTGTTGATCATCCACGTGATGTGATAGGTCCAGACGAGCCGCGCGAAGATCCCCCACACGACCCACGACCATCCGCCCAGCGCGAGTAGCACGAGACCGAGTGCGACCTGCATCCACAGCGTGTTCGCGTCGACCCAGCGGTAGAACGGGACGTCGACCAGATCGGGAGCGTAGCGGCGGATTTCTTGTTGCGTCAGCATCGCCGGATTCTCGCGGTAGAGCCACGCCATGTGCGCCCACCAGAAGCCCCTCTTGCGCCTGCTGTGCGGATCGGCGTCTTCATCGGAGAAGGCGTGGTGCTTGCGGTGCGTCGAGACCCACTCGATCGGGCCGCCTTGAAGCGCGAGGGCGCCGCAGACGACCGCGACGTACTCGACCGGCTTGCTCAAGCGGAACCCGCGATGCGTGAGCAATCGGTGGTAGCATAGCGTGATCCCAATTGCCCCGGTGACGTTGTACAGCACGAACGCCACGAGCAGCGCGGACCAGCTGAAGAACTGCGGAAAAAACGCCGCGAGCGCGGCGAGATGGATGACGAGCAGACCGATTCCGGTCGCAACGTGGCGTGAGACGAGCACGAAGCCCGGCATTCCCTCCGGCACCAAGCCCCTCCCCCGCCTTGGATTATCAAAGTTTCGGTAAAGTTCGGCGGCTCGACCCCTTGCCGGGCAGTCGCCGGCAGCGGGCGGCGGTTAACTACGGCCCGTGGCCAAGACGACTCAGGCAACGCCTGCGGCGCCGCAGCAGGCGACCCAAAATCGCCGGCGTTTCCCGCGTCGCCAGAAGCCGTTCCAGGGCGTCTATTACGCCAATCCGGGCGAGCGGATCCCTACCGTGGGGCTCGACCTTTCAGGCGGTGGGACCTGCCTGCTCCTCCAGCAACCGGTCAAGGACCCGAACGCAGAATTGATGATCGGCGCCGTCGTCGACGCAAAGCCGTTCACGCTCGTCGGCCGGATTCGCTGGAGCGACGTCGTCAAGGTCAAGGGCGTCGACCACTACCGCTACGGTCTGCAGCTGCAATCGATCGCGGACGAAGACTGGGATCGCCTGATGGCGTGGACGCTGCAAAGCAGCTCCGAGCTCGCCGAAGGCTCGACCCTTTCACCCGAACAGCGCGACGCGATGATCACGCCGGATACGCAGCTCAAGATCGGCGAAGAGCTCGTCACGCGCGAACGCGTCGATCCGTTTCAAGCCGGAAAGCTGCCGCTCATCGAGTACAGCTTCGTGAAGTACACGATGCGCCAGGGCGTCCCGTACATCATGCTCAAAGTCCGCAGCCGCGCGAGCGACAAGATCAAGAGCTCGATCGAGGAATTTTTCACCCAGATCCTCGTCGGCTGCGACGACGGGCACCTGAAGATTCTCGACTAGTTCGTTCCCTAAGCGACGTGCATCGGCGCCAGGCGGTACTCTTCGAGGACGGCGCCGGGCGAGATGAGATGCTTCTGCATCCCTAGGCGGGTCGGATCGACGCCGAGCGCAAGCGCGACGAGCTGCGGCAGGTGAAACGTCGGCAGATCGGTGCGGCCCCAGCGCTTTGCGGCGTCGCCTTGGTAGCCGTCGAGCGCGAGATGGCAGAGCGGGCAAGGCGTCAAGACGGCCTCGGCGCCCTTCTCCTTGGCCATGCGCATGTTCTGGCCGACCATGTTCGCCGCGATCCCGTCTTTCTCGAGCTGGACGTGGAAACCGCAGCAGCGCGTCTTCCCCGCGTAGTCGACGGGCTCGCCGCCGAGGGCGGCGATTACGTCTTCCAGCGAATGCGGGTTGCGCGCGCTCTCCCAGCCGTTCACCGACTCCGGACGGATGATGTGGCAGCCGTAGAACGGCGCGATTCGCATCCCGTCGAGCGGCCGAACGACCATCGAGCGGAGTTTGTCCAGCCCAATGTCGTCGATCAGCAGCCACAGCAGGTGGCGGACCCTTACGCCTCCGGCGTAGTGCGCGCCGAACTTGCCGAGGATCGCATTCGCCTGCGTCATCCGCGCTTCGTCTTCGAGCAGCTCTTTGTTGGCCGCCCGCATGTGTCCGGTGCAGGTCGAGCAAATCGTAATGACGTCGTCGAGCCCGAGCGCCTCCGCCTGGGCGTAGGTCCTCGCGTTGAGAACGCGAGCCACGTCGCGGTTCGTATCGTTGAGGACCGAGGCTCCGCAACAGGACGCAGCCGTTAGCTCGACGAGCTCGATCCCCAGCCGGTCGGCGAGGAGCATCGTCGAGTCGAAGAGCTCGCGACAGGATTCCTTCGCGACGCAACCCGGGAAGAAACCGTATCTACGCGCCTGGGCGGATTTCGAGAGTTGCATTGCCATCTAAGCGACCGGTGCCTCCAGAGCATCGAAGATCGTGCGGATTTCGTCGACTTTCGGGACGGGCTTGAGAAACATCGGCGGGAGCTTGCCTTTCATCGCCATCCGCAGCCCGAGCGGCGCGACTTTGACGAGGCCGACGATGTTGAACCGTCCGACGGTCCCCTGAATCACTTCGGTCTCGGCGAGCATCCCCGTCGCCTTGATCGTCTTGGCGACGACCAGCGCGTGGCGCGGCCCGCGTCCCTCGGTGAGCCCCTCTTCGATCGTCGCACGTTTGGTGTCGATGATTCGATCTTGAGGGTCGACGTGTTTCGGGCAATACGAGCACTGGTAGCAGTGCGCGCAAAGCCATAGATAGTCGTCGCTGATCTGCGCGGACCGCTCCTTGCGTTTGCTGTCGCGAACGTCTTCGATGAAACGGTACGCGTACGCGATCGCCGCCGGCCCCGCGAACGAAGGATCGACGCTGACGACGGGGCAGAGCGAATAGCACGTCGCGCACATCACGCAATTCGCGACGTCGACGAGTTTCTTCATGTCCTCGGGCGAGACGCGCCGTTCGCGCTCGTGCGCCGAATCCTCGTCGGCCGGCTGCAGGTACGGTTTGAGCCGCGAGTACTTGTCCCAGAAGGGATCCATGTGGACGACCATGTCCTTCATGGGCTTGAAATTGGGCATCGGATCGACTGCGATCGAGCCGTCGGAGCGCACCGCCGAGCGGATCGGCGTCTTGCACGCCAGCCCGGCGAGACCGTTGATCCCCATCGAGCACGAGCCGCAAATCGCGGAGCGGCAGGATCGCCGGAAGGAGATCGAACCGTCGAC
>JAFAMS010000349.1 GCA_019233165.1 Vulcanimicrobiota bacterium
GTGCGTCCGGCCATCCCTTTGGCGCGAATCGAAGGGTCGGCGCGCTCGCGGGCCGCGGCGAGCGCGGTGAAGCCGCTGATCGACGCGGTATCGTAGACGATCCCGTGCAAGTGCTCGGGGAGTCGCATCAGCCGCGCGAGCCACGCGGTGACGACGTCTTCGAGCTCGGTCGCGGCCGGCGAGGTTCGCCACAGCATCGCGTTCACGTCGAGCGCACCAGCGAGCATCTCGGCGAGAACCGTAACGGGAGCCGCGCTGATCGCGAAATACGCGAAGAACCGCGGGTGGTTCCAATGCGTGATCCCGGGGACGATCAACCGCTCGAAGTCGGCGAAGATCGCTTCGAACGATTCGCCGTCCTCGGGGGCCTCGCGGGGGAGCGCCGCGGCCAGCTCGCCCGGGCGGTTGCGCGAGAGGACGGGGTAGCGGCGCGCGTCGCGATAATACGCGTCGATCCATGCCCGCACGCGCTCGAGATCGGAGCCGAACGTCTCGCTCATCCCCGCGCCCTTACGCCGCCGGGAGGACATAACCCCCGCCCTCTCGGAGGTCGGAGCGTCATGAAATACCGCACGTATCCGCAAACGGAGATTACCGTCAGCGAGGTCGGCTTCGGTCTCTGGACGACCGCGACCGGCTGGTGGGGGAATATGAGCGACGAAGACGCCGTCGCCATGCTCGAAGAGGCGTTCGATCTTGGGATCACGCTCTTCGACGCCGCCGACACCTACGGCAACGGCCGCAGCGAGGAGCAGCTCGCAAAGGCGTTCGCCCGCAAGCGCGACCGCGTCGTGTACTCGACGAAGTTCGGTTACGACTTCTACAACCACGCCGGCGAGCGGAAGGGGCAGTTCGAGATCCCGGCCGACTTCTCGGAGCGGCACGTGCGGTTCGCGCTCGAGCAATCGCTGCGTCGACTGCAAACCGATTGCATCGACATCTGGCAGATGCACAACGCACATCTGGAGCAAATCCGAGACGACGCGTTGTGGGAGCTGCTCGAGTCGCTCCGCCGCGAAGGGAAGATCCGCAGCTACGGCGTCGCGCTCGGGCCCGCCATCGGCTGGCTGTACGAGGGAATCGAAGCGACTACGCGCCGGAACACGACGAACGTCCAGATGATCTGGAACATCCTGGAGCAATTCCCCGGCGACGCGATGCTTCGTGCTTCCAACGAATCCGGTGCGGCGACCGGCTATCAGATTCGCGTTCCGCATTCGAGCGGGATGCTCGAGGGCAAGTACACGCTCGAGACGACCTTCCCGCCGAGCGATCACCGCTCGCACCGGCCGCGCTCGTGGCTCGTCAACGGGATCAAGAAGATCGAGACGCTCCGCTTCCTCGAGCTTCCGAATCGCACGCTCGGGCAAGCCGCGATCCAGTGGCTACTCGCCGAGCCGCGCGTGATGACGGTCCTGCCGAACATCTACGACCGCGAGCAGCTTCGCGAATTCGCCGCGGCGCCCGAAACGCCGGTCCTCACGCCCGACGAGCTGCGGCGAATCCAAGTCCTGGCAGCGACGAATTTCGGCGTCGAAGAGCCGCCGATGAAGTACAAAGGGACGATGACGGAAGAGCAGTACGCGAGCGCTTCGCTGGAGGAAGCCGCGCGCTGAAGACCGCGGTCAACAGTCCGGCGGCGCCGAAGCCGATCGGGCCGTACGTGCAAGCGACAGCCGCCGGCGGGATGCTCTTCTGCAGCGGGCAGGTCGGACTCGATCACACGACGGGGAAGCTCGTCGAAGGCGACGTCCGCGCGCAGACGCGGCGCGCCCTGCTGAACCTCGCCGCCGTTCTTTCGGCGGGCGGCGCCGGGCTCGGCGACGTGGTGAAGACGACGGTCTTCCTCGTCGACATGGCCGACTTTTCGGCGATGAACGAAGTCTACGCCGAAGTCTTCGGTGAGGGCTCGCCGCCGGCGCGTTCGACCGTCGCAGTCGCCGCGCTTCCGGCCGGGGCGCGCGTCGAGATCGACGCGATCGCGATGCGCCGGTGAGCGAGACGCGGCTCCCAAGAGAGCTCGAAGGGACGCCGCTCCCCGCGCTCGTCGTCTGGCTGCGCCACGTCGGTTGAACGTTTTTCGGTGAGCCGCTCGCGCAGTTGCGCGAGCTCGAGGGCGAAGGCCGGCCGCTCCCGCTGAACGTTCGATTCGTCGTCATCGGGACGCCCGAGCTCGCCGCCGAGTTCTGCTCGCGCTTCGGCGCCGCCGGCCGCTGCGTCGCCGATCACGAGAAGCGGAGCTACGCGGCGATCGGGCTCGAAGATTACGCGCTTTGGAAATTGCCGTTCGATGCGGCGCTCAAGAAGCGCCGGCGCGAGAACAAGGCGGCCGGCTTCAGTCAGAATTGGCGTGCGACGCGGATGGAGAATGCCGCGCAGCTCCCGGGGGCCGCAATCTTCGACCGGGACGGCGTCGCGCGCTGGCTCCATCGCGGGACGCATCCCGGCGATCTTCCGCCGATGCGCGAGATGCTCGAAAAAGCGCGCGAACTAGCGCTGGACGGGGGTTTGGTTCTCTAGCTGCGCTAGCTCGCGGCGTGCGGCGCGGACGACGATATCTTCGTCGCTGACGTCGATCGCGCGGCGATACTGCTGTTTTGCGAGCGCAACCTTCCCTTGTTCGTTGTAGGTAACGCCGAGCATGTACGAGAGCCGCCCGTCGCGCGGCGAGACGCTCAACCCCTTGAGGAACGCCGCTTCCGCGAGCGCGTAGAGCTTCTGCTCGTTGTAGTCGTAGCCCAGATCGATGTAGGCGTCGCGCCAGAGCGGATCGGCGGAGATCGCTTTCTGGTAGAACTCGACCGCGGACTTCCAGCGGTGCGCGACGTCTTCGAGATAGCCGATGTCGACGTACGCTTCCGGCCGGTCGACGCGCACTTTGATCGCGCGCTCCAGGTATGGGCGCGCCTTCTCGTAACGGCCCAACTCGATGTTCGCTTCGCCGATGTTGACCAGCGCGAAGTACGCGTTCGGCTCGAGATTCAAGCAGCGCTCCAAGAGCGGGAGCGCATCGCCGACGCGGCCGATGTCCAAGTAGCCGTTGGCGAGGTCGTTCAGCGCCGGACAGCGATACGGGCTCAAGTCGAGGGCGCGCTTGAAGACCGCGATCGCATCGTCGTACTTGTGGAGGGCGCGCAAGACGTTCCCGTACGTCAAAAGCGTCCGCTGATCGGTCGGATTCCGTTCCGCATCGGCGGCGATCTGCCGCTGGAACGCGGGGAGATCGCCGCGGCGGCGATGCAGCTCGACGAGATTGGGGTACGCGCTCGGCTCGGGGATGCTCTTGTCGAAGGCGGCGATCGCTTCATCGACGCGATCCTGCGCGGCGTAGATTCCGCCCAGCCGGTTCCACGTCTCGCGATCGCTCGGATAACGCGCGACGATCGATTTGTAAACGCGTTCGGCGGCGACCATGTCGGGTTTTCGATAGTAGAAGTCGCCGAGCAACCGGGCCGGCTCGATCAGATCCGGATGGGCGCGCACGAACGACGAGAGCTCGCTGATCGCGCCGTCGAGGTTGCCGTTGACGGCTTGCGCGCGCAGACGATCCATCATCTGCGCCGGCGTCTCGCCGTTGAAGAGCGTCTGGCCGGGCGCTTCGCTATACTGCGCGCACGCGGGAAGCGGCGCGACGTTGAACAACGCCGACGACAGCACCAGGGAAAGCAGCAGTCTCCGCATCGCAGAACGCTCCGGGGGGACGGTGTCAGAGAAGTATAAGTCCCCGCCGGAAGCCGCCGCAACGCCTGAGCAGGCGAGCCAAAGCCCGAAAGGGCGCCGCCGGGCCTTCGGACGCGGTTCCAGAGGGTAGGAGACGACGGCGATGAGCTCACCAAACGGACCCTCGACCCGCATCGAGCGGGACACGATGGGCGAGATGCAGGTCCCGGCGGTCGCCCTGTGGGGCGCCGGGACGCAACGGGCCGTCCTCAACTTTCCGATCGGCGACGCGCGCTTGGGGCGGCGCTTCATCAAGGCCCTCGGCTTGATCAAGAAGGCCGCCGCCCAAACCAACGGCGAGCTGGCGCTGCTCCCCAAGAACGTCGTCGATGCGATCGCCGAC
>JAFAMS010000198.1 GCA_019233165.1 Vulcanimicrobiota bacterium
AAACGTCGTCGACGCCGTTACGCGCGGCGGCGACGATCCTCCGAAGCGCGCTCACCACGCTTCGGAGAGTACCCTTCCTTACCGGATCGCGACGTTATGCTCGCGGTTCCAGCGATCGAGCAGGAAGACGAACGGCAGCGCCAGCGCAACGAGACCGGCTACCGGAAGAAATCCGCGGGCGTAGCCCTCGGGCCCGCCGGCCATCGCGGTCGCGATCCCCATCAGCGGCGGGAGAACGAAGCCGCCCAGCGCTCCCAGTCCGCCGACCCATCCGGCGGCTCCGCCGACGGCGTTCGGCACGTAGATCGGAAGCAGCTTGAAGACGATCGCGTTTTGCAATCCCATTCCCAGCGCGACCGCGATCGTGCCGGCGAGCGAGAGCGTGAAATCGTGCGAGAACCCGATCGTCAGCAGCCCCCCGAGCATGAGCGCGAAGTTACCCCCCAACGCGAAGCGGATCGACAACCGGTCGGAGGCGATCCCGCCACCCGTGCGAACGAGCGCGGCTAGGATCGAGAACGCGGCCGTAAGGAGTCCCGCATTTCGGAGCGACGCGCCGTACATCCCATGCCAGTACGTCGGCAACCACGCCGTGAGCGCCATGAAGCCGCCGAACGAGAGGAAATAGAAGCCGACGAGCGCCCACGTCGCCGGGACGCGTGCGGCCGCAATCAATCCGGCCTTCGCGCTCTCCGGTGGGATCGTCTCACCCCCGCCGAACTCCGAGAGGCGCGCCGGATCCGGTTTGATCCCTCGCGCGCGCAATTGAAAGACCGGCGCGTCGTGAATGAAGACGGCGTACAGGATGGTGATTGCGAGCAAGATCCCGAGCCAAATGCCGTAGCCCGCGACCATTCCGAGCGCCGCGACCACTAGGGGAAGCAGCATCGTCGAGAACCCGGGGCTCAAGTTGCCGAGACCGCCGTACGTGCCGAGCGCGCCGCCTTGTTCTTTTTTCGGGAACCAGTACGAGACTTGTCCGACGCCGACCGAGAACGTAGCGATCCCGCATCCGATCAGAATTGCGAGCCCGAGCAAGATCGGATACGTTCCCGCCATGTGCGCAGGATACGACGAGCCGAGCAGCCAGAGAAGACCGCCTAGACCCAGGATCGTAATCGAGAGCAATGTTAGAAACGGCCGCTTCCCACCGTAGCGGTCGACGGCGGCGCCAAACGGGACGCGAAGCAGCGAACCGGTAAGGTTCGGCATCGACGCGAGCAACGCAGCCGCGAGCGGACTGAGATCGAGCAAATCGCGAAAGCGCGGAACCAATGGCCCGAAAACCGCGACCCCCGCGAACCCTCCGAAAAAGCCTAACGTCGCGAGCAGCAACGTGCTCGCGCGCGAACCACGAATCTCGGGGCTCTGAATTGGGAACGTCTCGGGAAGAAGTTCTGCCCTCATTGCACGAGCCTACACGAAGATTATCTGCTCCGTGAGAAAAGCGGGCCTTTGCGGCCTTCAGAGCTTGAGCGTCAGCGCTTCCGCACGTTTCTTGACGGCGGCGACGTTCGCGAGCTTGATCGATTCGTACCCGCGAATCTCGTCGGGAAGCTCGAGGAGCGCGACCGCCGTCTCGAGATTCTCGGCGTTGACGTTCGCGAGAACCGTATCGATGAGCGCTAAATACCAACCGATCAAACTCCGCTCGACGCGACGTACCTGCGCGTAACCGAACGGATCGAGCGGGGTTCCGCGTAAGCTCTTCATCGACGCAAGGACCCGCAAGAACGGGGTGAACCACGACCCCAACCGCAGCTTGCTGCGGAGTCCCAGCGCACGCAGCACCGGCGGATGGAGGTTGTACTCGATGGCGAGCGGCTGCTCCACGAGCTCTCGCACGCGCTTCTGAAACGCCGGATGGACGTGCAGCCGCGCGACCTCGTATTCGTCCTTGTAGGTCATCAGCTTGTGAAGCCCGCGGATCGTCGCACGCGTCAAGCGCGCGGACTGCGGGCCGAAGACTGCGCGCTCGCGCTCCGCGACGCGCAAGACGGCGTCGACGTAGCGCCGGGCGTGGATCGCGTGCTGGTAGAGGATCGCATCCGCGATCCGCACCGCGACGAGTCGCCGCGACTCCTCGTCGAGCTCGTCGCAGCGGCGCAGGAGTCGCAGATACGCCTGCGCGTCGCGCGGTGAGAGCGCGGCGTCGGCGCCCTGCATGCGGTCGCCGAGAAGCGTACGCGGTCGAACGTGCGCCGCGAGCGCCGCAGGATCGTGGACCGCGAGCCGCCCGAGCGCAAACGCTGCGAGATTCTCGTCGACCGCGACGCCATTCAGCCTGATCGCCGTCTCGATGCTACCTCGTGAGAGCGGGATCGCGCCGGCTTGGTACGCGGCGCCGAGCATCACGACGTTCGTGAGCAGGTAATCGCCGAGCGCGCCTTCCGCGATCGCATTCGCGTCCAGCTTCAGGCTGCCGTCGGCGCGCGTGCAGCCGGCGATCGCTTCCGCGAGCACGAGCGGCGTCACCGAAAAGCGAACGTCGCGGATCATCTCACCGCTCGGCAAGAGCGACGTGTTGATCGCGGCGACGGTCCGCGCGGGATCGCAGCGGGTCAAGTTCTGACGTTCCGCGCCCGCCAGCAGATCGAGCGCCAGGTACAGTTCGGCTTTCCCCGCGCCGACTTCGTTCGCGGCCACGGCCTCTTCCGAGTCCGCCACGATCAAGCTCGAAACGACGGGACCCCATTTTTGCGCCGCGCCGGTCTGGTCGTAGCTGAGGACGTGCTTTCCGTCGAGCGCGGCAGCTTGCGCGAGGATCGCGTTCAACGTTAGGACGCCCGTGCCGCCGACGCCCGGCGCGTAGATGTGGTACGGCGATGGGAGAGCTGCGGACCGCTCGGGCTCCGGGATCTCGACGTCGATGTGCGGGCGCTGCGGTTTGCGGATCCCGGTCCCCTCCGCAGTCCGAATGGTAACGAACGACGGACAGTCGCCGTGCAAGCAGCTCTCGTCTTGATTGCACGACGATTGGTGAATCTGAGTCTTTGGTCCGAACTCGGTCTCGACTTTGTGCAGCGACATGCAGTTCGTGCGCGCTCCACAGTCGCCGCAATTTTCGCACACGTCTTCGTTGATCGCAACGAACCGCGTTGCCGGCGCCTCCGAGCCGCGCTTGCGGCGGCGGCGGAGCTCGTTCGCGCAGGTCGCGTCGTAGATCATGACGGTGACGCCGCCGGCCTTCTCAAAATCCGCCAGCACCGACGTCACGGCATCGGTCGAATGGACCGCGACGATTTCGGGAAGCGCGACGCGTTTGTACGCACCGGGAGTCTTCGTGAGGATCGCGATCCGCTTGACGCCCTCGAACGCCAAGAGCCACGAGAGCTCGGGAACCGACTTCCCGCCGACCGGCGCCTGGGCTCCCGTGTTCGCGACGGCGTGGTTGTAGAGCACCTTGAACGTGATGTTCGCGCCGGCCGCCGCCGCGAATCGGATGTTGAGATAACTCGAATGGAACAGCGAGCCGTCGCCGACATTTTGAACGACGTGGCGGCGCTGCGTGAACGGGGCCAGGCCGATCCACGGCAGCCCCTCGCCCCCGAGCTGCGTCATCGCTTCGATGTGCCGCTGCGGCTGTTCGATGATCGACGCGAACGAATGGCAGCCGGGACTCCCCCACGCGATCTCGCCCTCGGCCAAGAGCGTCGACGTGTTGTGCGGGCATCCGGAGCAATAGTTCGGCGTCCGCTTCGGCAATGCGCGGTCGGGCCGCGCGCGAATCGCTTCGAGATCCGCCAACCGCTTCGCGCCGAGACCGAGCTGCGGCGCCAAACGCTCCGCAATCGCGTCGGCGTCGAAGCCGCCCTCGAGCGGAAAGAACGGATTGCCGCGCTCGTCTTCTTTGCCGACGACGAGCACCCGGCGCTCGACGTTGCACAGCGCCTGCTTCAACGCGGCTTCGACGACGGCGCGCTTTTCCTCAACGACAACGATCCGCTCGAGCCCCCGAGCGAACGCGCGCAAGAACTCTTCGTCGGCCGGATACAGGACGCCGAGCCGTCCGAGCCTGATCCCTTCCCGGCGCAGCGCGGCGTCGTCGAGGCCGAGATCGAGCAGCGCCTGACGGACGTCGGCGAAGCTTTTCCCCGCGCTCAAGATCCCGATGCGATCGTTCGGCGTCTGCACGTCGATCCGGTCGAGTCCGTTCGCGCGCGCGTAGGCGCGGACCGCGGCGTGCCGCTCGCGATACAGGTGGCGCTCGGTTTGAACGTTCAGCCCGGGAAAGAACCGGAAGTCGGTGAACTTGCGGAAACCGATTTCCGGGAGCACGATCTGCGGCGTGGCTTGTGCGAGATCGAACGTTTGGCCGCCGTCGCAGAGCTGGCCGACGAGCTTCATCGCAACCCAACATCCGGAAAAGCGCGAGAGCGCGATCGCGTGCAGCCCGAAGTCCAAGAACTCGCGGACCGACGAGGGATAGAGGACCGGGATCCCGGCGCTCATGAACGCAAAATCTTGCTGGAAGGGAAGCGTCGAGCTCTTCGCCTCGTGATCTTCACCGCTGAGAATGACCACGGCGCCGTTCCGGCTCGTCCCGGCGAAGTTCCCGTGCTTGAGCGCGTCGCCCGAGCGGTCGATCCCCGGTCCCTTCCCGTACCACACCCCGATCACGCCGTCGATGCCATCGTGTGGGTGCGCGTCGAGCATTTGCGTCCCGATCAGCGCAGTCGCCGCAAGCTCCTCGCTCTGCGCCGGGAGATGCA
>JAFAMS010000297.1 GCA_019233165.1 Vulcanimicrobiota bacterium
CGGCGGGATGTTGGTCGCCATCCCGACGGCGATCCCGCTCGAGCCGTTGACCAACAAATTCGGCAGCCTTGCGGGCAAGACGGTCGGCTCGGTCGTCTGGTTGTCGAAGTTGGGGATGAAGTCGACGGTCTCTTTGTCGATGTCGGCCAGCATCTCGAGCGCGGCCCGCGCGAGACGCGCTTCGGTGTAGCGGTAGGCGGCCGGCGGATCGCCGTCGATCGAGCCGAAGTTCCCGTGACCGTCGACGAGCGGATAGCGCAGCGTGAAATCTTGCGCCATTCGAACCAGCGCATCGTAGACCGACGAGTCGCCGTGAGGATGGTACGACTTCAGCACCTCGCCGACGATACCGGCGCACTTGCGGTGCTGCTTCTCGGGGGTAAACCCCATCTCGCGCATCGCATACAGGATGCGGCGCTGCACGGGCTTGAGGCCGTCGCGCACGTCGGGAAGCGCACGCGAGGCGATGACGGACATGGCATAGGCGAGATAGGACCGTTCCATCTCGTCCTTGACCATGACGGTGGTATGGCGCTCTATTTTAAGGCGCTCCGCCCCAGGCTACGCGCCCCCCACGCTTTGCGTGGGGCCCCCAAACTGCGCGGCCCTTGCTTCATTGCGATGACGTCACGATTCCCCGTGGTGGGCCGCAACGACACTTGTGCCTTTGCCGCCTTTGCGCCCGTGAATTGACCGCTTTCACTAATCTCCTAACGGGATGCCGTCGTCGTCTGTTGCTACGTCGAGCTCGTCTTTGAAGGATAGTACCTCCGGAGGCGGCGCGGCTCCGAACTCGTCGCTGCCGACCTCCATTCCGGGATCGAATCCCCACGACAAATCGTCGGACGCTCCTTCGCCGAGCGGTTCGACCGAGGCCGGTCCCGGCGCGGGCTCGTCGCCGCGCGAGCGCAAGTTAAGCATGCCTTCTTCGAGCCGCGATTTGATCTCATCGCTCCGCGCGCGGAGTGCGGCAATATCGGCCTCCGCCTTGGACTCGAGCTCGGCGAGCGCTTGCGCCGCCATCTCACTAGAGGTCATCGTGACGCCTCACGCTGTTGCACGAGCGCACCCAAAAAAAGTCCGACTAGGCCTCCCAAGAGCGCCCCGACGAGCGCGATCGTGGCGAGCTCGCCGCCGAACGCTCCAATGCGTCCGAACGAGAAGACGCGAACGGTTGCGATGAACCCTTCGATGATCGCCGCCAGGACCGAGCAGACCGCACCGGAGATGACACCCACCACGATGTCGTCCAGTCGCAAATACACGTTGGAAGCCTTCCCCGCACGACATGTGGTTTCATCTCCGGCCGCGACGCAGTCTCTCGCGCGGGCGCTCGCCGCGCACCTACGGCCGGGGGACGTCGTCGCCGTCGAAGGCGGGCTCGGGAGCGGAAAAACGACCTTTGTCCGCGGCCTCGCGACGGCGCTTTTGGGAACCGATCCCGTTAGCAGCCCGACGTTCACGTTCCGGCATCGCTATGGCGGGACCGAAGGCAGCCCGGCGCTCGAGCACGTCGACCTTTACCGCATCGACGACCCTGCCGAGCTCGCCGAACTGGGGTTGGAGGAGGCGTTTGCGACGGACGCCGTGACCGCGATCGAATGGCCCGAGAGGGCGCCCGAGCTCGTCGGCCGCCCGCGCTGGCGCGTCGTCGTCGATGGGAGCGGCGAGGAACCGCGAGCGATTACGATCGAGCGCCTTGACTGAGCCGATCCTTGCGCTCGAAGGCGCGCTCGGCGGCTTCTCCGTGGCGCTTCTTTCGAACGGCCGGCTGAACGTCAAATCGACCGGCGCGCATGACGCGCTCGAACGCGGTCTCGTTCTCGTCGATGCCATCTTACGTGAAGAGGGGTTGAAACCGGCGGGGCTCGGCGGGCTGGCGGTCGGTACGGGACCGGGCGGCTTTACGGGACTACGGATTGCGATCGCTTTCGCGAAATCGCTCGCGCTAGGAAGCGGGCTCCCCCTCGTGGGCGTCTCGTCATTCGATATCGTCGACGAGGGGGCAGCCGCCGCAGGCCGCGTCCCGCGGCTGACGGTGGTGGAGGGAAGGCGAGGGGTCGTCTGCATCCGCCGCAGCGATCGAACCGGCGAGCGGATTGCATGCGGGTTGCTCGAGCCCACTGTGGAGCGCGTGCTCGACGGGGATCGCGAGATCGCGCTCGTGGGCGCAACGGAGGACGTCTGCGGGGTGGTTGGTAAACGCGCAAAGTCCGTGCACATTCTTTCCGCGGGACCGGAGCCGCCCGCCGCCACTCTCGCCCGAATCGCGCGCACTCGCGACGCCGCCGCAAGCGCGCACGCCATAGCCCCCGACTACGGCGAGCTCCCCGCCGCAAGAGAGCGATGACGAAGGCAAGCATGTTCTTGCGGCCCACCTCGGGGAATCGTGATTCCATGCTAATGAAGCAAGGGCCGCGCAAAGGGGGGCCCCATGCAAAGCATGGGGGGCGCGGAGGGCTAGGCCCGGAGAGCCTTCAAAATTAAGGCGGAGATACGGCCTACGCTTGCGATCGAGCCTATGGCCGCGGGGGACATTCCGGCGGTGCTCAAGATCGAGGCGGTTTCGTTCAGCACCTCTTGGCCGGTGAACGCGTTTACCAACGAGCTCAACGAGAACAAGCTCGCGCATTACTTCGTCGGACGGCTCGGCGGCGAGATCGTCGCGTACGGCGGGATCTGGGTGATCCTCGAAGACTCGCACATCACGACGATCGCGGTGCACCCTTCGCAGCGCGGACGGCGCTACGGCGAACGCCTTCTCGTGCATCTTCTCGACGAGGCGATCGCGCGCGGCGCATCGTGGATAACGCTCGAAGTGCGGGAGAGCAACGAGGTCGCTCAATCGCTCTATCGCAAGTACGGTTTCACCAACGTCAGCACGCGACGCGCGTATTATAGCGACAATAACGAAAACGCCGTCGTGATGTGGGCCGGAAACTTGCGCGGCGAGCTCTACAAAAACCGCTTGCGCGCGCTGCGCGCCGCACTCGACGGGTGAGACGCCGCGCGGCTCTCGTGATCGTTGCCGGCCTCGTGCTAGGGACGGCGCGTCTAGCGGCGTTCGCGCAAGGCGCGCCGCGGACGGAAGGTCCCGTCATCGACGGGATCGCCGTGGGCTCGCACGTCGCGGTCGCGATCCATGCATTGGGGATGCCGGCCGACGTGGCATCGCTCGACACCGGCCATACCTGGACCTGGCGCACGGCGGACGCGGAGCTTCACGCCATCACCGACGACGGCGCAATCGTCCGCGCGGTCGAAGACCGTCCGCTCGACAGCGCGGAGGCGATCGTCGTCAACGTCGACGGGAAGCCGGTGCGCCTGGGCTTGCGCGGATACACGTCCGCCCAGGCGGACTCCGATCTGAATTCGGTCGCCGGTCTCTCCTCGCGGACGACGCGACTCTTCGATCTCGGACGCGGGCGCGTGCTGGTCTTACTGTTCGACGACGGCGGCTCGCTGACGCGCGCGGTCTACGGCGACCGCGGCTTCGTCGCGCGGCTCGGTCTGATGACGGCGGACGCGGAGATGGTCAAATCCCTGCGGTACGTCGCGCCGCGTCTGCGGGCAGCGCCGACGCCGGCGCCGGGCGCGACGCACGAAACTGTCGTGCGGTACGTCCTCGACAAAGACGGCCACGTGGACTCCGTCGCTATCGAGGTCGGCTCGAAGGACGCGGCGGTCGACGAGCAAGCCTTGCAGCTCGCGCGAAAAGCGGCGTGGATGCCGGCCAAGATCAACAACGTCCCCGTCCGCTCGGTCGCGTTCAGGATCGTGACGACGTGAACGGCGTCAATTTTGCGCAGATGTGCGGCCGCGTCCGGGAGGAGCTCGCGCAAGAGCATCGCTACGCCCACGTCGTCCGCGTGGCGCGTCTCGCCGACCGTCTGGCCCAAGCCCACGGCGAGGATCGCCGTGCGGCTCGCGTCGCCGGGATGCTGCACGATCTCGCGCGGCTCTACTCGGCCGAGAAACTCCTTGAAGAGTCGGCGGCGCGTGGGATTCCGATCGACGCTTTCGCGCGCTTGCATCCGGTGGTGCTGCACGCACCGCTCGGCGCCGAGCTCGCTCGCGAGCAGTACGGCATCGACGACGAACGGATACTCTCCGCAATCCGCTCGCACACGCTGGGAGCACCCGGCATGAGCCGGCTCGACAAGATCGTCTTTCTCGCGGACGGCCTCGAACCGGGCCGCGATTTCGCCGAGCGAAGCCGCCTCGAACGGCTCGCGCTCCACGATCTCGACGCTGCCATGCGCGCGACGCTGCGTTCGACGATCGCCTACCTCGCCGCGCGCGGACTCGCCGTCGCGCCGGCCACGACTTCTGCAATCGAATACTTCGCGCTTACGGAGAAGGAGAAGAAAACTGCCTGATTTGGTTGAGATCGTTCGCACCGCGATCGAAGACAGGAAGGGTGAGGATATCGCCGTCCTCGACCTGGGCGGACGTACGATCGTCGCCGATACGTTCGTCATCGCCAGCGGCCGGTCGAACGTGCAGACCCGGGCGATCGCCGACGCAATCACCGAACGCGTTCGCGAAAACGGCTACGGGATCGCGCGCACCGAGGGTTACGCCGACGGCGGCTGGATCTTGATCGATCTCGGGAGCGTCGTCGTCCACGTATTCACTCCCGAAAACCGCACGTTCTATAACCTGGAGCGGTTGTGGGGCGCGACCGCAGAGGCTCGCGCCAGAACGTCCTAGATGCCGTCGTACCCGCCGCGAAGCAAGCGCGCCCTGCGGCAGAATCTGGTCCGTGCGGCAATTTGGGCGTTTCTGCTGCTCTTCGTGGCGAGCGTCGTCGGGGTCGCGATCGTAACGGTGAGGGCACGCTAGCCCTGGCTGCCGAAACTCTGGCCCGCGCCCGCCGGTAGAACGGTGTGTCGGGAACCTGGGAGGAAGACTGAAGATCTCATGAGATTGTTAGCTGCGCTCGGCGTCACGGCGTTCGCCGTCGGAGCGCTCGCTGCACCGGTTTCGGCGCGCGACCAGTACGTGCTCGACGGCGCGCACATCTTTTCGGCATCCGCGGTCGACGCGACGAATCAGAAGATCGCCGATTTCCAGGCTCAGACGCACAAAGAGGTCGTCGTCTACACGACCGCTTCGCTCGGAGATGCAACCGTCGACCAGGCGGCGGAGCGCGTCTTCGCTCAAGAGCAAGTCAACGGCGTCCTGATCTTCATCTCGAAGTCGCCGAAGAAAATCGGCGTCTATCCCGACCGCGCGGCGCGCGACTATTTCCCACCGGGGACGACGAAGGCGATTCGCGATGCGATCGCGGCGAGCTTCAACAGCGGCAATTACGACCAGGGGCTCGCCAACGGCGTCGACCTCACGATCAACATGTATCGGTCGCATCTGCGCTCGGGGACGTCGTACCGCGTTCCGGCGACCGCGGGGGCGCCACGCGCCCCTACGACTCAGGGAGGCTTTAGCATGGGCTGGATCTTCTTCATCCTGATCCTCGTGGTCGGATTCTTGATCTTGCGCGCGATCGTCCGCGCGATCTTCGCACCCCGGATCATGGGAGGCGGTCCGATGGGCGGACCCATGGGCGGCCCGATGGGTGGACCGATGGGCGGTCCCGGCTATGGAGGTTACGGATACGGTCCCGGCTACGGCGGCGGCGGGGGCAGCTTCTGGAGCGGTTTGCTCGGCGGTCTCGGCGGTGCGTGGCTGGGGAACGAGCTGTTCGGCCAGCACCAAGGAAACGTCATCGGCAGCGCGGGGCTCGGCGGCGACGCCGGCCAGGGTTACGCCGACAACTCCGGTTTCCAATCCGATGCCGGTCAAGTCGACATGGGAAATGCGAGCTCCGGCGACTGGGGCGGCGGTGACTCAGGCGGCGGCTGGGGAGACTCGGGCGGCGGCTTCGGCGGCGGCGATATGGGCGGCGGTGGCGATTCGGGCGGCGGCTGGTAGCTCTCAGAGCGTTCTCAGAGTTCCCTCATAGGATTCGTGGGCGATGCGTGGAGCCGCGATCGTCCTTGCAGGTCTCATCCTCACCGCTCAAGCGCCGTCGGCGTCGCCGCTGACGGCGCAACAGGTTATTACGAACGTCGTCGAGCGCAATCCGTCGCTCGGGACGTTCGAAGCGCACATCGACGTGCGGCTGCACACCGGGATTCCGTTTCTCAGCCCGACGCTCGAAGGAACGACGTATTTCAAGCGCCCGGACCACTACGAGGTGGTTTTCACCAAGGTGCCGCCGTACGCGAAGGGCTTCGAAAAGCTCTATAGCGATATCGGCGATCCCGCGAATTGGGAAAAGCGCTTCGTCCTCACCGTCGCCGGCGAGCGCGACTACAACGGGCACCGGGATCTCGTGCTCAACCTGGTGCAGCGCGTGAAGGGTCAGATCGACCACGAAGAGGTTCTCGTCGACACCGGCCGGTGGACCGTCGATGAGATGACCTACCATTACTATAACGGCGGGACGATCACGCTTCAGCAAAGCTTCCGCGAGGAGGGTGGCTACAGCATCCTCTCCGACCAGCATGCGATCATCGCTCTGCCGCACGTGCCGCGCGCGCACGGCGACGCGCATTACTCCGGCTATCACTTCAACATCGCGATCGACGACGCCGTGTTCACGGAGAAGCAGACCAAAGAGCTCGGCACGCAGAAGTAGCCCCCGTTGAGCTACGCGATCGTCGACTCCCACGTCCATTGTTGGGAGCCCAGCCGTCCCGACCGCCCGTGGTACCCGGGAGGCGTCGATATCGGGCCGCCGCTCTCGGTCGAGGAGTTGCTCCAGGAAGCCGCTGCCGCGGGCGTC
>JAFAMS010000294.1 GCA_019233165.1 Vulcanimicrobiota bacterium
CAACGATCTTGCGCTGCACGTCGGCGTTCGTAACCGAAACCGGGGACGTACTCACGGAGCAACCGGTGAGGAACGGCACCAGCACCAAGCCGAACGCAAAGACGATTGCAACGAAAACTCTCAAGCGGGCACCTCCGACGCCGCGCTTCGTCGGCCTGCACTTCCTGTCATTCCTCAAAGCGGAGGCGACGGGTGGGCCGTCTAAAGACGCGTCCTTAGAACGGAGGAGCGCCGATGCATCTACGCGCCGGAACGTTACTTTTTGTGCTCGTCGCGCTCGCCGCCGTCGTCGCGGCGTGCGGGGGAACCGGTTCCAGCGGCGCCGCGGCACTTCCGCAGGCCGCCCGCTCGCGTAGTTCGGCGAGCTCGCCGATTCAGCACGTCGTCATCGTCATCCAGGAGAACCGCAGCTTCGAGAATTTCTTCGCCGGCTACCCCGGTGCCGACGCGCCGATGAGCGGTAAGCTGCACACCGGAGCGACCATCCAGCTCAAGCCGATCACGTTTGCGACGGCCGACGTCCACCATCTGTACAAGGATTCGCAGACGCAGTGGGACGGCGGCAAGAACGACGGCTTCGACAAGATTCCGGTCACGCTGCCGCCCGTACCAACCTACGCATATTCGTACGTGAAGCGATCGCTGGTCCAACCCTATTGGACGATTGCCAAGCAGTATACGTTAGCAGATCGGATGTTCTCGACGATCTGGGGCGCGAGCTTCACGGCCCACCAAGCACTCATCTCTGGCTCGACGGCGATCTCGAATACCGCCGCCCTCGTCGACGTGCCGTTTCTGACTAGCGGCGGGTCGACGACGTGGAGATGCGACGCCGTCAAAGGGACCGTCACGAGCCTCTTGACGTCGACGAAGGCGTACGAGACGGGCGCCGGTCCGTTCCCGTGCTTGTCCTATCCCACGATCTACGATTCGCTCGACGCGGCCGGCGTTTCTTGGCTCTATTACGATTCGACCTCGGGTTCGGGCAGCGGGCTCTGGGACGCGCCCGACGCAATTCACAAGATCTACTACGGTCCCGACAATAAGAAGGTCGTCTACACCAAGAATCAGATTCTCACCGACGCACAAGCCGGAAATCTCCCCGCCGTGTCGTGGGTGATTCCCGACGCGCTCAACTCCGATCATCCGGGTATCGGCAGCGACACCGGTCCGTCGTGGGTCGCGCAGGTCGTCAACGCGATCGGGACCGGGCCGCAGTGGAAGCAGACCGCCATTATCGTCGTCTGGGACGAGTGGGGCGGCTGGTACGACAACGTGAATCCGCCGCAGCTCTACTACTACGGGCTCGGTTTCAGGGTACCGTGCCTCATCGTCTCGCCGTACGCGCGCAGCGGCTACGTCTCGCACACGCAGTACGAGTTCGGCAGCATTCTCAAGACGATCGAGAAGCTCTACGGCCTGCAGCCCATCGGGGGCTACGCCGACGACGCGACCGCTAACGATATGCTCGACAGTTTCGACTTCAAAAAGCAGCCCGGGGCCTTCAAACCGATTCCCGCGAAATACTCGATGGAGTACTTCAAGCAGCAGAAACCGTCGGGGTTGCCGGTCGACAATGAATGATCTCCGTCCCCCGACTGCGCTCGGGATGACAATGGCGCTCGTCCTCGTCGCGTGCTCGAGTCCGGGCGGCACGCCGGCGCCGGCGTCGCCGCCGCTTTCCATACCTTCGAGCGGCGGGGCATCGAAGATCAAACACGTCGTGATCGTGATTCAAGAGAATCGCTCGTTCGACGACTTGTTCGCGACCTTCCGTGGAGCGGACGGAGCGACGTACGGATACAACTCCAAGGGGCAGAAAGTCGCGCTGACCAAGGTGGCGCTCAAAGAAAAGGACATCCGCCACGCGCACGCCGTTTGGGTGACCGAGTACGACAACGGCAAGATGGACGGTTTCGACAAAGATACGTTTGCGGGTCCTTCGCGCGTACCGGCCGGAACCTATCCGTATCAGTACGTCGATCCGGCGCAGATCCGCCCTTATTGGGAGATGGCGCGCAGGTACGTTTTGGGCGATCACCTGTTCCAAACGCAGACCAGCGACAGCTTCACCGCGCATCAGGATCTGATCGCCGGCGGCACGGTCATCGACTCCACGCACAGCATCATCGACAGTCCGTCGAGCACGCCGTACGGCTGCGATTCGCCCTCCGGTACGGTGACGTCGCTCATCGACGCCGGCGGGAACTATCTCCAGTGGCAAGGGCCGTTTCCGTGCCTGAAGTACGCGACCTTACGCGACCGGCTCGACGCCGCCGGATTGTCGTGGAAATACTACACCCCGCAATATGCGTCGAAGACGGGCGGCGGAATTTGGAACGCGTTCGATGCGATACGCGCCGTGCGCTACTCGAGCGAGTGGAACGAGAACGTGTCGGTTCCCCAAACCAACGTCATCGCCGACGCGCAAGCCGGCAAGCTGCCGGCGGTGTCGTGGGTCGTCCCGTACGTCGCCGACTCCGATCACCCCGGCACCGCCAACGACGCCGGTCCGTCGTGGGTCGCGCAGATCGTCGACGCGATCGGAAACAACAAGCGGTTGTGGGATTCGACGGCGATCGTCGTGGTGTGGGACGATTGGGGCGGGTTCTACGATCACGTCAAGCCGCCGCAACTCGATTCGCAGGGACTCGGATTTCGCGTACCGATGCTCGTGATTTCGTCGTACGCAAAAGCTGGCTACGTCTCGCACACGCAGTACGAGTTCGGCAGCATTCTGCGCTTTGTCGAAGAGAACTGGGGCCTGCAAACGCTGGGCACGACCGACGCGCGCGCCAACAGCATCGCCGATTGCTTCAACTTCAACCAGCCTCCGCGCGCGTTCGTTCCGATCGCCGCTGCGTACTCCCGGGAGTATTTCTTACATGAGCCGCCCACCAACGTTCCGGTCGACGACGAATAGCGGAGTCGCGCTCGCTCTTTGCGCCGCGTTCGCCCTTGCCGGCTGCGGCGGATCGGCGTCGCGGCCGATTCCGTACGCGGCGCCGCAGGTCCGGGGCCCGTCGTCGCCATCTCCGTCGAAGATCCAGCACGTCGTCATCATCGTGCAAGAGAACCGTTCGTTCGACAATCTCTTTGCGGACTTCCCTCACGCGGACGGCGCGACGTACGGGCTCAACTCCAAAGGTAAGAAAGTGCCCCTCGCAAAGCGGCCGCTGTTCGAGCATTACGATATTCCGCACGGACACGCGGCCTTCTCGATCGAGTACGACAACCGCAAGATGGACGGATTCGATAAGGTGCTGATCGGCAATCCGCCGATGCCCGCCGGAAACTATCCATATCAATACGCCGATCCGGCCACCATCGCGCCGTATTGGGCGATGGCCAAGCGCTACGTGCTCGCCGACGAGATGTTTCAAACGCAAACCAGCGGCAGCTACACGGCGCATCAAGATTTGATCGCCGGCGGGACGGCCGTGACGTCCGATGCGAGCGTCATCGACGTACCGACCGGCGTTCCGTGGGGATGCGACGCGCCGAACGGAACCGTGACGTCGCTCATGACCAACCAAGGGCAGTACGAAGCGAACGCCGGTCCGTTCCCGTGTTTTACGTACGCGACGTTGCGCGATTCGCTCGACAACGCCGGTCTTTCGTGGCGGTTCTATACGCCGGCGGTCGTCGTCGGAACCGGCGGCGCTTGGTGGAGTTCGTTCGATTCCATTCACGCGGTTCGGTACGGCCCGGAATGGCACAAGAACGTCATCAGCCCCGCGCCGGCGATTCTCACCGATCTCAAGAACGGGTCCTTGGCGAACGTCACGTGGGTGATTCCCGACTCGCCGTACTCCGATCACGCGGGCGGCGCACACG
>JAFAMS010000313.1 GCA_019233165.1 Vulcanimicrobiota bacterium
TACTACGAAACCCAATTCGGCGGTTTCCCGGGGCTGATTTTGGACGTTAAAGCCGATTCGCCGTCGCAAGTGACGTTGAAACTCGCACGTCCCTTTGGGCCGTTCTTGCGGAATCTGGCGATGCCGTCGTTCGCTTTCGGATCGCCGGCGGCGATCAAAGCCGATATCGTCGCGTTCGATCACAAACCGGTTGGAAGCGGACCGTACCAGTTGCGGGAGTGGGTCAAGGACGATCACATCGCGCTGAGCGCAAACCCCGGCTGGCGGCCGCAGCCGGCGTATACGACCGTGATCGTTCGCGACATCCCCGACCAGGCGACGAGCGTCTTGGAAGTGCAGAAGGGGGACATCGACGGCCTGGCCGACCTTCGTCCGGACGACGCCGCGAATCTTGCCAAACAGCGCGGGATCGCGATCTACCGGCAGCCGTCGAACAACGTCTCGTATCTCGCGATGAACTTCGAGCGCAAGCCCTTTGCCGACGCGCGCGTGCGCCAAGCGATCGCGTACGCCCTCGACATCCCGGCGATTGTGAAGGCGTTCTACGGAAAAGGCGCGGTCGTCGCCGATCAGTGGCTCCCGCCGGAGATGCTCGGGAGCGATCCGGCGCTCAAGGCGTACCCGCGCAACGTCGCCAAAGCGAAGGCGCTCCTCGCGCAGGCGGGGTTCGCGCACGGTTTCTCGACCGATCTCTTTTTCGGAACCGCTCCGCGGCCGTACATGCCCGAGCCGCAACGGATCGCCGAGGCGATGCAGGCGAATTTGAAGGAAGCGGGGATCAACGTCACCCTGCAGCCGTTCGAGTGGGGCGTCTTTTTGGAGAAGATCAAGAACGGAGACCATCCGATGTGTCTGATCGGCTGGACCGGCGACAACGGCGATCCCGACAACTTCCTCTACCCGCTGCTCGACAAGGACTCCGCGGTCAAAGGCGGCCAGAACTATAGCTTCTGGCGCGACGACGCGTTTCACGCGCTGATGCTGCGCGGACAGTCGACGATCGCGGAAGGCGAGCGAGCCAAGATCTATGCTCGGGCGCAGCGTATGGTGCACGATGTCGTTCCGGCGATCCCGCTCGTCCACACGACCGTCCCGTTCGCGATGAAGTCGAACGTCGGTGGCGTGATCCCGCGACCGGATTCGATCTTGAACTTCGAGCTCATGAAACCGAAGGGACCGTGAATTCCAAGAACGAGGACTGCATCTTTTGCAACATCGTGCGCAAGGAGATCCCGGCGCGCGAGGTTCTGCGCGACGAGCACGTCGTCGCCTTCCACGATCTGAACCCGCAAGCGCCGACCCACGTCCTCGTCGTTCCGAACCTGCACGCACAAAATCTCTCGGAGTTCATAGCGAAGGCATCGGCGGCCATGAAGGCGCGCCTGTTCGCAGCGGCGGCGGAAGTCGGGAAGAGATTCGAACGGGAGCGCAAGGGCTTTCGCGTCGTGATCAACGAGGGCGCCGACGGGGGGCAGACCGTCGGCCACCTGCACCTACACGTGCTGGCGGGCCGCCACATGCAGTGGCCGCCAGGCTGATCGAGCTCGGCGAGGGGCTCGACCTTCGCGAGATCGACGAGACGCTCGCGCGACCGATCTTCGAAGCGATCGACGGCGACCGCGAGCGCCTCGGCCGCTGGATGGGGTTCGTCGAGCTGACGCTGACCGTCGAAGACGAGCTCGCGTTTTGCCGCGACGCGATGCAAGCGGCCAAACGTGGAGTGGCCAAACACTTCAGCATCTTTGGGCGCGGGCGGGTCGCCGGCGGGATCGGCTTTCACTCGATCCAGCATCAGTTTCGAACCGCCGAGGTCGGCTACTGGCTCGTCGCGGCGTTCGAGGGACGCGGTGTGATGGCGCGCGCCTTGCGCGCGATGCTCGAGCTCGCCTTCGACGAGATGCGGCTGCATCGGGTTCAAGTCCGAATCGATCCGCGCAACGCGCGCAGCATCGGCGTGGTCGAAAGGCTCGGCTTTCGCTACGAAGGCTGCATGCGGCAGGCGGCGTGGATTCGAGGCGAACCCTTCGACTGCAGCCTGCTCGCGATCGTGGCGCCGGATTGGAACCGCGCTCGGATTTGACGGGTCCGGGCGAAGGCGGGTATACTCTCGTGGGCCATTTTGCGCGCCGTTCCGGCGCGGTTTGAAGGGAGGGTTGTTCGTGGAGATTCGCGTTGCGCCCGGTGAGACAATCGAGAGCGCGTTGCGGCGCTTCAAGAAGGCCACCCAGAAAGCCGGGGTCTTGGCGGAGGCTCGCAAGCACGAGCATTACGAGAAGCCCAGCGTCCGACGT
>JAFAMS010000483.1 GCA_019233165.1 Vulcanimicrobiota bacterium
GCGGCGGCGTAGCCGGTGCGCACGAGC
The DNA here is from genome assembly GCA_019233165.1 of Vulcanimicrobiota bacterium. Classification (GTDB taxonomy): domain Bacteria; phylum Vulcanimicrobiota; class Vulcanimicrobiia; order Vulcanimicrobiales; family Vulcanimicrobiaceae; genus JAFAMS01. The sequence continues at coordinate 28 of JAFAMS010000483.1, forward strand.
TCTTCGGCGACCAGGGCCGCCACGTAGACCGCGTACGCGAGCAGCTCGCGATTGCGCAGCAGCAGATACATCAGGAGATGGTAGAGCCCGACCGCGATCAGGACGCCGAAAAACGTGCCGAAGAACGCCAGACGCGAACGGTCGGCGCGCTCGAAGGCGTCGCTCGTCAGCAGCGCGATGGCGATCGGCGCGCCGCGGTCCTCGACGCGCAGGTACGCGTCGCCGCGCGCGAGCGTATCGGAAAGCAGCTCGAAGGTCGGCAGTACCGAGGCGACCGATCGCTGCGCGTACGGAATCTCGAGGCCCGAGCGTTGCTCGAGCCAGCCGTCGACGCCGCGCGTGTACAGCGTCGCCTTGCGGAGCTTGGAGATCCGCAAATACCAGCGCGTCCCGGCCGCAGCGTCGCCGGCGAGGCTCGCGCGGACCCAGGTTGGGCCGGCAGTCGAGGTTCGCAGCTCGAGCTGTGGTCGGAGCTCGCGATAGGCCCCGCGTGCGGCGACTGCTACCGAATCGGCCGTCCCATCCAGCCGGGCGAGCGTCACGGGCGACGTGTCGATGCCGTCGCCGAATGCCGAGACAACCGAGCCGAAAACGAACAGTGCGGAAGCCACGGCGGCAAAAAATACGGCGCGCGTCCTCATCTTCGCGAGGGGCTTAGAGAGGCCGGGGGTAAGCCCTTGCGGATGCGGGGCATGTGGATCGGACTCGCCGGCCGAGTGCGGAAGATATCTCCGCTCGGGATCGGCATGTTCGCGGCCGCCGCCGGGGCGGCGGCGATCTATGCGTACGATGCCTGCGCCGACGCACACGCAGCGCCGGGCGCGAGCTGCGATTGCTGGGTTTCGGCCCTCTGGGGGCTCGCCGCCGGGATCCTCGTCGCGGCTCTCATCACCGTGCTGCGCGCGCTCGTGCAGCCGCTCCTCGCCTCGATGTTCGACGCGCTCGGCGTCGTCAGATTGCGCGGCGTCCTCGCCGCGCGATGCGAAAAAATCCCGGGCGCGCTTCTCGCCTTCGCGCTCGCACCCCAAGCGCTTCACCGCGCGCTCAGGGCTCCTCCGGCAGGCTGATCGAACGCGCCGCCCTCATCTTACGGCGGCGCTCGCTCGTTTCATCTCGGAGGATTCATGCAGGTTTTTCTACGCGCGCGCGCGCCCGCCGCCGCCGCACTCATCGCGTTCTTCGCACTCTTCTCGGCGTTTAACCCGGCCTCGGCCGATGTTACGGGACTCGTTCGCGGGACGGTAACGGTCGACGGCTCGGGCCGTGCCGGAGTTACCGTCACCTTGCGCGGCGATTCCCAGCAAGCTGAGGCTCAAACGCAAACCGACGTGCACGGCGCATTCACGTTCACGCGCGTACCGTTCGGGCATTACAGCGTGGTCGCGCATTTCCAAGGTTACCCCGACGCAACGACGTCGATTCAAGTCGCCGGCGGCTCGGTCTCGGCGGTCGCGCTGACTCTTGGGCAATTACACGAGATCGCCAAGACGACGTCGACGCTGCGCGGCGTCCGCAGCCTGCCGGTCTCCGAGAACACGCTCGGCCGCGCGACGATCGACGCACTCCCGCAGCAGCGGAGTCTGAACCAGCTGGTCGAGACGGTCCCCGGGATCGTCGCGTTCTCGTACGACGAACCGGTCGCGCACGGCTTCCACGGCTTGACGTATGAGGTCGACGGCGCCCCGCTCCCGCAGGCGACGGCCTCGAACTTCTCCGAACTCATCGATCCGCGCAACGTCGACTCGCTCGAGATCCTGACCGGAGCGTTCCCCGCCGAATACGGCGGCGCGCGGATGGGCGCCGTCGTGAACATCACGACCAAGCGCGACTTCGATTTCCCGAGCGGCGCACAGGTAAGCGTCGGCGGGGGCACGTACGGGACGGGGCTCGGAAGCTTCTCCGACGGTTTCAAGGTCGGCGCGACCAAAGCGTTCGTGAACGTCAACCTTCAAGGGAACGACCGCGGCCTCGACGCGCCGACGGCGTCGGCGATTCACGACAACGCGAGCCTCTCGGATCAATTCGTGCGGACGATCACGACGCTGAGCAAGAGCGACACGCTCGCCTTCGATTTCTCGAACCAATTCAACACGTATCAGATTCCGATCAACTTGAACGCCGGTCCGAGCAACAACATCGTCAACGTCCCGGGCACCGACGACGTGCAACGGGAATACAACAGCTTCGCCAACTTGAATTACAGCCACGTCTCACGCGACGGCAACGGGCTCTTCCAAATCATCCCGTGGTGGCGTTACACCAGGATCGCGTACGACGGCGACCTGCCGAGCGACGTCTTAGCCGTCGACGTCAGCCCGAGCGACTGCGCGCCGGCGCCCCCGCCCTGCTCGCTGGCGGGGTTGCAGCAGGATCGCCAAGCGACGTATTGGGGATTGCGCGCGAGCTACGCGCACACGAGTCCGCACCACGACATCCGGGCCGGGGTCGACGGCGCGATCGAGCGCTTCACCAGCGCCGAGCAGATCCTCCAGGCCGGGATGGCGCCGTTCTTCGACAACGTCGCGCAAACGGGACGCACGTTGAGCGCCTACCTCGAGGACAAGTGGACGCCGTCGACGGCGTTCTCGTTGCAGGCCGGCTTGCGCTACGACTTCTCGAACGGCTTCGTCCAAGGAAACGAGCTCGAGCCGCGGATCGGCGCGAACCTGCGGATCGCGCCGCGAACCGTCTTTCACGCGTACTACGGACGGATCTACGCCGCCCCGGCGCTCGAGGACACGCGGCGCGCTGCGGTTGTCATCGGCGGCGGCTCGCCGAGCGATCTGCCGGTGTACGACCTCCAGCCGCAGCACGATTCGTTCTACGAGCTGGGCCTCGCGCAGACGTTCAACAACGGGCTCTACGGATACCTGACCGCCTGGCGGCGGAACGCCTGGAATATCCTGGACACAACACAGATCTTCCCGACGCCGATCTTCGCCGTCTTCAACAACGCCTATGGCGTCGCAAACGGGCTCGAGCTGCGGCTCGAGCAGCGCGGTCCGACCGCATCCTGGTTCCTTTCCGGGACGCTTTCGAAATCCGTCGCGGGCGGGATCTCCGGCGGGACCTTCCTGTTCCCGCCGAGCGCACTCTCCCAGACGTCGTTACAGCCGGAAGATCACGATCAAACCGTCGCCATCAACGACGCGTTCACCAAACACTTCGGCGCCGACCGCCGCACGTTCGCGACGCTCGGAACCGAGTACGGGACGGGCTATCCGGTCCTCTTTCAGGACGGTGCGGGCCGACTGCTCCCGCACCTCACGTGGAACGCCGCCTTCGGCCGCGCGCCGACGAAAAACTCATTCGGCTACACGCTCACCGCGCTGAACTTCACGAACTATCAGTATCTGATCAAGGTAAACAACGGCTTCAACACCACGCAATGGGCGCCGGGCGCGAAGATCCTCTTACAGCTGACGGCCGCGTTCTAGCGGGGGAGGTGCGCGCCGACGACGTTGATCCCTTCCAAGTTCGCGCCGCGCAGGTTTGCCCCGGTCAAATCGGTGCCGACGAAGTTGGCTCCGGTGAGGTTTGCGCCTGAGAAGTCGGCGTTACCCACCTTCACGTTCATGAAGTTCGTCCCGATCAGCGAAGCCCGCGCCAGCGAAGCGCCGCTGAAATCCGAAGCGTGCAGGTTTGCGCCGACGAATTGCGAGCCGGAGAAATCGACGCCGCCGCACGCGCATCCGGTGATCGACGATCGGACGAACGTCGCGCCGCCAAGCCGCGCTCCCGCGAACTTCGGGTTCCGCAGCGAAGCCCCGTCGAAATGCGCGCCGCGCAAATCCGCACCGGTGAAGTCGGGATCGATGAGGACGTATGCGACGAAGTTGTGGCCGCGCAGATCCTTCCCCCGAAAGTCGGCGTTGCGGAGCGTCTCCCGCGAGCTTCGGACCATCGGAACGGGCGCAGGCGCTACCGTCGCATCGACCTGCGCCACATCCTCGACCGCGATCATGCGGATCGGAACGTTGACGCCGATATCGGTGCGAACTTGCGCCATCTGCGCCACGACCCGCGAGACCTCGGGGCGCACCACCATCATTTGACGGCGTACGAAACTCGGCGGTACTTCCGACGGCGCCGGCCGCGGATGGTGCGCGGGTTGCGGCTTGTGCGCGACTTGCGCGTGCAGCGGGAGTGGATGCGGAATCTTCGGCGACTGCGCGGGCGTGGAAACGCGTGGCTTCGGCGTGGCGAGCGGCGTCGCGATGACGGGAAGGCGCAGGGCGCCGATTCCGGCCGCGACGGCTGCGAGGACGGCGACCGCGACGACCGCAAAGCGCGTCCGGCGCGGCAGCGCGTTCGCGCTCGCATCGAGCAGATGCTCGACCCGCTTGCGCAGCACGCCGCGGCTTGCGAAAAGCCCGAGCGCCGGTGCGGCGTGCCGGGATGCACCCAGCGCGAGCTCCGCAACTCTCGTCAAGCACGAAGCGTAGCGGCCGCGCGAACCGGTCGCCGCGACGACCCAATCGTCGCAAGCGATCTCCCGTTCGAGGTCGAGGCGTCGCGATACGAGGTGGACCGCCGGATGGAAGAACAGGATCGCGCCGACGATCCGTTCGATCAAGTTCGTCAGATCGTCGCGGCGAGCGAGATGCGCGAGCTCGTGAACGAGGACCTGATCGAGCTCGTCGTCGCCTAGCGTCGCCACCAGCGTCCGCGGAAGAACGATCGTCGCGGCGCCGAGTCCGACGGCGACCGGCACGTCGACCGCATCGCTCGCGACGAGCCGGATCGCGCGCCGCGTCCCGAGCGGGAGCGGACGTGCGAGCGGCTCGGCGCCGGCAACCAAACGTCGAAGGCGGACGTAACCCGCAAGCAGACCGGCAAACCGC
>JAFAMS010000106.1 GCA_019233165.1 Vulcanimicrobiota bacterium
CGGGATCGACGCGAAGGACGCGGCGGCGGCGAGCACGACGGCGCGACACGCCATTGAGCGTGAGTATCGCAAAAGAAAACCTCCCGAGCCGGTTAGGCCCTGTGCCGAGAGGCCTTCTCCGTGGCATTGCCATTATCCATTGTGAACGCTCTACTGCTTCCGCGCGCTGAACGTGTAGTCGCAGCCCGATAATCCCGTCGACGACGGGGGGCGGTACCGGGCCGTTCCCTTGGCGGTGTCGCCGGCGATCTGCCCCGTGAACGTAGCCTTGGCCGGCCCAACGCCCGCGATCGTCAGGTCGTACGTCAGCGTGAAAAATCCGGACGCGTCGACCGGAGCGCTCGTATCGCCCGAATTCACGGTGCTGATTTTGCCCCCGCTCACGTTGAAGGTGACCTTCCCTTCCCGGCTGACGCACGCAGCTTGCGCGTCCTGGCTCACCCTGCGCCCGATATACTGGCCGTCGAAATTGGGAGCCGGCGTTGGCGTCGTTTGGGCGAGCACCGGTGCCACGAGCAATGCCGCCGCCATCGTAACTACGTTCATTGCTTTCTCCGCAATGCAGGTTTGGTGCCCAGAAAGGGACTCGAACCCCCACGACCTTGCGGCCACTGGTACCTGAAACCAGCGCGTCTACCAATTCCGCCATCTGGGCACGGCACCGCGAGCGCCTCCCATTCAGCCGAGCGCGGCTCGCTCCTTCAACGCTGCCGCGGCGAACGCGCGTTGCGCGAGCAGCATCGGGACGAATCCCAGGGACTCCAGGCATGCGAGCGCGGTCCACGCAACGTGCAAGCCGTGCGCATCGGCGAGCACGCCGAAGGCGACCGGACCGATCGCTCCCGAGAGAAAAATTGCGGTCAATCCGAATCCGATCGCGCTCCCTGAGAAACGGATCCCGCCGATCTCGGCGAGACCGGCCGCGAAGAGCCCGTTCCAGCTCGAGCCCGAGAGCCCCATCAAGATCGCGCTCGCGAAGAGCAGCGGGACGTTCGAGGGCGCACTGATCGCGAGACCCAACGCGGCGACAACCGCGATCCCGGCGCAGATCCCGATCGGCAAGACGCGATTCCCGCCGAAGAGATTGTCGCTGACGAGGCCCCAGCCGATGCGGCCGAAGATCGATGCGATCTGTGCGGATGCAAATACGGCGGCGGCGACCGCGATCGTCGTGTGGCCGAGCAACACGGCGGTGAGCGCGACGAAGCCTTGCGTCACCTGCTGCGCGATAGCGAGCACCGCGCAGAGCAACGCGAAGAAGATCGTGCGCGGATCGCGCGCGAGGATCGACATGCCGGCGACGACGTCGCGGACGTGGGTCTTCGGCATCCGTTCGTCGGGCTGGGGCTCGTGATAGACGAGCGCGGCGCCGGTCGTGAGGACGAGCGCGACGAACGCGACGGCGATCAAACTCACCTGATAGTCGTAGCGTGCGGCGAGCGCCGGCATGATGATCCCGCCGAGGACCGCGCCGGCCGGGACGCCCATTTGCCGGATGCTCATCGCGAAGCCGCGATCGCGCTGGAACCAGGTCAGGATCGCGCGGCCGCCCGCGGGCGTGACCGCGGAATACGCAAAGCCCATCATGAAGAGCCAACAGACGAGCCACGTGTACGAGGGGACGAGCGCGGCGACGACGAGCGTGGTGAAGATCCCTACGCCGGCGGCGATCGTGACGTTCCGCTCGCCGAAACGGTCGACCAAGATCCCGCCGACCGCAACCGTGAACGCCGAGCCGAGCATGATCGCCGTGAAGGCGAGCCCGAGCTGCGCCTTGTTGATGTGAAAGTAGGTGACGACGAACGGAGCGAGGGAGCCGAAGCCTTGCTGCACGACCGCGCCCCCGACCTGTGCGGTCGTCATCAACAACAAGACGCGGTAACGCTCGCTCACGCACCGTGAAACCCACGGTCCGAACGCGAGGTTGTTGAAGGCTTACAGTGACAAAAGTCTTACAGCTCAGCGAACAAACCGCCCCGGCGCCCCACGATCCGTACTCGGAGGCGGTGATGCACGCGGTCGAGGTCGCGAGCCCGTCGGTCGTCGGGATCGACGTCGCGACCGGACGCCGCAGCGGCGCCGGCTCCGGGTTCGTCATCACCCCGGACGGCTTCGCGCTTACGAATAGCCACGTCGTTCACGGCGCGAAGAAGATCGCCGTCGCGACACTCGACGGCCGCCGCTACGACGCCCGGCTGGTCGGCGACGACCCCGACAGCGACTTGGCGGTGATCCGGATCGAAGGCAACGATCTCGTTCACGCGACGCTCGGCGACTCGGCGGCGATCCGGCCGGGACAGCTCGCGGTCGCGCTCGGCAATCCGTACGGCTTACAGACGACGGTGACCGCGGGCGTCGTTTCGGCGCTAGGGCGCTCGCTGCGCTCGCAGTCGGGCCGGCTGATCGACAACGTGATTCAAACCGACGCCGCACTCAATCCGGGCAACTCGGGAGGACCGCTCGTCGACGTCCGCGGCGCCGTGATCGGCGTGAACACGGCGATCATTCAATGGGCCCAAGGGATCTGTTTCTCGATTGCGGTCAATACCGCGAAGCACATCAGCGCACTGCTCATTCGCGACGGCCGTGTCCGCCGTGGCTACGTCGGCGTCGCCGGTGCGGACATCGAGCTGCCGCGCTACATCGTCCGCTTGCTCGAGCTCGACGACGCGCGCGGCGTGATCGTCCATTCGGTCGAGCGCGAAAGCCCCGCGGAGCGCGCCGGGTTGCACGACGGCGACGTCTTGATCGCGCTGGGCGGAAAGCGAATTGCGGGCGTCGACGCGTTGCACCGCGTCCTCACCGAGCTGCCCTTGGGCGAACGGTATCCGCTCGACATCATGCGCCGCAACGAACGGTTGCGAATCGAGATCGAGCCGGTCGAGGCGCGTCCGCGCGTTGCGAACTAAGCCGGCTTAAAGATCATCATCGCCAAGATCGCAAAGACCAGGATCCCGAGGATCCCGGCCACGATCCGCCCGCGTGTCGAAAGCGCGCGCGCCTGCGGGCTCGCGACGCCCTCGCGCTCGAC
>JAFAMS010000238.1 GCA_019233165.1 Vulcanimicrobiota bacterium
GTACCCGAGCGTCTTTGCCTCACCGACAGCGTGCGTCAGCCACCGTTCCAAAGGAGAGGCGCTTACCTGCACGGTCGATCCTACTGCACAGGAGTCGAGCGTGCCTTGTGACGCGAGGTTCAGTTTTGGTGAACTGCTTCGTGTTCCAAGAGGACCGCCAGCTCGCGCTTGATGCGCGTGACCAGCGCCGTGCCCTCGTAGATCAATCCCGTGTAAAGCTGCAAAACGTTGGCGCCCGCGCGCATTTTCTCGAACGCCTCGGCGCCGCTCGCGATTCCGCCGGCGCCGATGAGCGTCAGCGACGGCCCGACGAGCGCGCGCACGCGCGCCAGCATGGCGGTCGACGGCAGGAATAGTGGCCGACCGGACAATCCTCCCGCTTCGGCGGCGTGCGCGGCCGTCAGCGTCACGGGCCGCGCGCGCGTCGTGTTGGAGACCGTGATGCCGTCGATCCGTGCGTCGAGGAGCACGCCGACGAGGCGTTCGAGCGCCGCGTCGTCGATATCGGGAGTGAGCTTGGCGACCAGCGCCGGTGCGGCGACCGCCCACGGGATTGCGGCAAGCCGCGCGAGCAAATCGCGCAGACACGACGGATCGAGAAACACCTGGCCGTTGGCGACGTTCGGACACGAGACGTCGAGGGTGAGGTAGTCGGCGTACGGCGCAAAGCGCGTCGCAAGCTGCACGAAGTCGTCGGCCGGATCGCGGCTGTCGGCGTTCGCGGCGAGGTTGATCCCTATTCCGATGGACGGACGGCCCTTGCGCTGCAAGCGCGCTTCGAGCGCCGCCGCGCCTTCGTTCGGGAAGCCCATGCGATTGATGATGGCGCCGTCTTCGGGGAGCCGAAAGACACGCGGCCGCGGATTCCCGTCTTGCGCGAGCGGCGTAACGCCCCCGATCTCGACGAAGCCGAAACCCTGCGCCCCCATCCGCTCGTAGACGCGGCCGTTCTTGTCGAACCCGGCCGCGAGGCCGATCGGATTGCTCAGCTCGCGGCCGAAGAGCGTCGTCCGCAGGATCGGATCGTCGCCGCGCGGCTGCGGCGGCACGACGTTCGCCTCGAGCGCGCGCAAGGTGAGCTCGTGCGCGTCTTCGGGGTCAAGCCGATGCAGCAGCGGCCGCGCGAAACGATACGGATCGAACACTACGCCCGTTCGAGCCCTCGCGTGAGTAGCGACAGGATCCAGGAGATGACCGACATCGCCAGTGCGCCCCAGAACGCGGGCCAGAAGCCGTCGACCGTGAGTCCCAGATGCCAGGTTCCGACGAGCCAGAAGAGCAGCGCGTTGATCACCAGCGTGAACAATCCGAGCGTGACGATCTCGAGCGGCAAGCTGATGATCACGAGGATCGGACGCAAGATCGCGTTCACGACCCCGAGGATCAGCGCGGCGACGACCGCGCCGGCGATGAGCGATCCCCACAGCGGCACGAGGTGCACGCCGGTGACGAAGAGCGTCACGCAATAGAGCGCGACCGCGTTGACGATGAGCCGGATCAAAAAACCCAAGGCTATCCTCCGAGCGCGGCCTTGACCTGTGATGCCAGGTGCGGCGTCATCCCCTTGACCGCCGCGATCTCGTCGACCGAAGCGTTCTTGATGGCGCGAACCGAGCCGAAGGCCGTCAGCAGACGCTTCTTGCGGACCGGCCCGACGCCTTCCAGCGTGTCGAGCACGGAGCGCGTCATCGCCTTCCCACGCTTTTGGCGATGCGCGGTGATCGCAAAGCGGTGCGCCTCGTCGCGGATTCGCATGACCAGATGCAACCCCGCCGAGTTCGCCGGCAAGACGATCGGCTCGCTCTGCTCGGGCAGATAGAGCCACTCGTGCTCTTTGGCGAGCCCCGCGACCGGGATCCCCCACATGTCGAGCTCGTGCAGCACCTCGACGACCGCCGCGAGCTGGCCCTTTCCACCGTCGATCAAGAGCAGATCGGGTTTCTCGTGAAAACGTTCGCGCCTGCGCGCCTGTTGCTCGATCGCCGCGGTCGCAGCGTCGCCGTCGGCGAGCGGCGGACGGTCCGCGTCGCGGCGGAGGTAGCGCAGCCGCCGGCGCAACGTCTCCTGCAACGAGGCGAAGTCGTTCGGTCCTTCGACCGTCTGGATGTTGAAGCGCCGGTAGTCGCTTTTCTTCGGCCGCCCTTCGACGAAGACGACCATCGACGCGACCGAGTTGGTCCCTTGGATGTTCGAGATGTCGTAGCACTCGATCCGGTGCGGTGCATCGGGCAGATCGAGCGCGGCGGCAAGCTCGGTGAGCGCGCTCGCCGACGCCGTTTCGGTCGCTTCCTGATGGACCAAGAACGCGCGCAGGTTTTGCTCGGCGTTCTTTTTGACGAGCTGCAGGTACTCGCGCCGCTCGCCGCGCTCGGGCTGGAGCACGCGCACGCGCTGACCTTTGAGCTCGGTGAGCCAGAGCTCGATGACGCTGGCGTCGTCCGGCGTCGCCTCGACGAGAATCTCTTTGGGGATCGTCGCTTCGAGTCCGGCGCGGCGGCGCGACCGCGCCTTCGCCGGCACCGGGACCTGCTGATCGCGCGCGGCGCGCAGCGCGAGCGGCG
>JAFAMS010000357.1 GCA_019233165.1 Vulcanimicrobiota bacterium
CGCGTCCGCTCGTCGTCGAAGCGATCCTCTTCCGTCCATTCGATCGGCGCCTCTTCGACCAGCGTCTTCCAGCGCGTGACGATCGCATCGGGGCGCCGTTCGAGCACGGTGACCGACTCGACGTCGGGCATGAACTCCGGAAAACGCTCTTGCTGCTTTGCGAGCTCGTACACGTCGCGCGCCGGCGCCGCGACGGAGATCGTCACCTCCACGTACGGCATTTAGCGCGCGAGCGTGCCGAGTTTCGTTCGTGCGACATCGACGGCTCCGGCGAGCGCGCCGAGCGCGCGGCCCACCTCTTCTTCGCCGACGATCAGCGGAGGCTCGAGGCGGATCACGCGCTGCTGATTGAGCGTCCAGGCCGCCGTGACGCCGGCCTTGAGCATCTCGGGGATGATCGTCCCGGCGTACCCTTCGTGGGCGAGCTCGACACCGACGAGCAGCCCGCGGCCGCGAACCTCTGCGACGACTTCGGGGGAGCGTGCCGCGAGCGCGCGGGCGCCGGCGAGCAGCTGCGCGCCGCGCACTCGCGCGTTCTCGACCAAGTTTTCCTCGAAGAGCACGTCCAGCGCGGCGAGTGCGGCGACGCAAGCGATCTCGCTTCCGCCGAACGTCGAGGTGTGGAGCAGCGGCGCCTTTGCGTACGCTGCGTTCCATGCATCGGGGCGCGCGACGTACGCTCCGATTGGGATGACTCCGCCGGAGAGTCCCTTCGCGAGCGTCATGACGTCCGGAACGACGCCGTCGAACTCGCACGCGAAGAGGGCGCCGCAGCGCCCGAGACCTGTTTGCACCTCGTCCGCGACGAGAAGCGCGCCGTAACGGTCGCAAAGCTCGCGCGCGCGGGCGAGATAGCCCGGCGGCGGGACGTTGACGCCGCCTTCGCCTTGGATCGGTTCGACGATGAAGCACGCGGCGTCCATCAACGCGCGGCCGAGCGCGTCCGCGTCGCCGAACGGAACGTGCACGACGTGTTCGAAGAGCGGGCGAAAGCGCTCTTGGAACGCCTCGCGTCCGCTAACGGAGAGCGCGGCGAGCGTCTTGCCGTGAAACGCGTCGTAGGTCGCGACGATTTTCTTGCGGCCGGTCGCGGCTTTCGCGAGCTTGAGCGCGCCTTCGACCGCTTCGGTCCCGCTGTTGGCGAAAAAAGAGTACCGCAGATCGCCGGGCGTGATCTCCGCAAGCCGCTTCGCCAAGCGCCCGAGCGCGGCGTTGAACATCGTCTTCCCGGAGAGCGCGATCGAGTCGAGCTGCGCTTTGACCGCGGCGACGACGCGTGGATGACCGTGCCCCAGCGTGAAGACGCCGTATCCACCCGCAAAGTCGAGATAGGCTTTCCCGTTGTGGTCGACGATCGTCGTGCCGTGCGCGCTTATCTCGAGCGGCGAACCGGAGAGCTTCATCACCCGCGCGAGCGGCGGGTTCACGTATTCCTTGTAGTTCTCGAACGTCTCGTCGTAGAGCGCCTGCGCTTCTGCCGCCGGTTCGACCTCGACGGCCACTACGCCGCGACCGGCTCGCGCTCGCTCGCGAGGCGCTCGATCGTTTGGGCGACGATCGTTTGCGTCTCCGCAGCGGTCGGCGTTCGCATCACCCGCTCGCGCAGCTCGCCGGCGCCGGCGAATCCCTTGAGGTAGTAGCCGAGATGCTTGCGCATCTGCGGGACTGCCCGCGCCTCGCCGAGCTCTTCGACCATTACGCGATAGTGCTCGAGCGCGAAACGCAAGCGCGCCGGCGCGTCCGGGTACGGAGCAAGCTCGCGCCCTTCGAGGAGCGCTGCGATCCCCGAAGCGAGCCACGGATTTCCGAGGATCGCGCGGCCGAGCATGATCCCCTGGACGCCGCTCTCGCGCATCCGCTTGAGCGCGAGGCGCGGCTCCGTCAGGTCGCCGTTGCCGATCACGGGGATATCGAGCGCGGCGCGGAGCCGCGCGATCTGCGACCAGTCGGCGCTCCCTTTGTAGAATTGCTTCGCTGTCCGCGCGTGGAGCGTCACGGCCTGCACGCCGGCGGCTTGCGCGCGCTTTGCGACCTCGATGAAAACCAGCTCGTTCTCCGTCCATCCAAGCCGCATCTTGACCGTCACCGGACAATCCACGGCGGCGACGACGGCCTTCACGATCGCCTCGCACCGGTCGACGTCGCGCAGACAAGCACTCCCACCCGACGTTTTCGTCACCTTCGGCGCGGGACAGCCGAAATTGATGTCGACGATATCGGCGCCGCATTCGCGGACGAGTTTCGCGGCGTACGCCATAACGGCAGGGTCGCTTCCCCACAGCTGCGTCGAGACGGGACGCTCGACGCCGTGCTGGTCGATCATCTCCATCGTCCGCTTGCTGCCGTACTGCAGCGCGTTCGACGAAACGAACTCCGTGACGGTGAGGCCGAACCCGAACGGCTTGTAGAGCGCGCGCATCGT
>JAFAMS010000391.1 GCA_019233165.1 Vulcanimicrobiota bacterium
CGACGTCGGCGATGCGGAACCCGCTTTCGATCGCCGCCGATTCCGCCGCCGCCCGCGGGGAGTGACGCCGCCGCGCGCGTTCGCGCAAACAGTTGTCGCACGCGTCGCAGAGCTCGCTCTCGTAGTCCTCGCCGAAATAGTTCAGGATGAAGCGTCGGCGGCACGAGCCCGATTCGGCGTACTGCAGCATCATCGCGAGCTTGCTCTGATCGTACGATTTCTTCGTCTCGTAGTTCGCGAGATCGAGGATCCGGCTTCCGTCCTCGCCCGGCGGGACCGCGTACCGCCCCCGGGCCGAGGCGACGATGTACCCGCTCTTTTTCAGGAGTGCCAAAACGACTTTGAGCTTGGTGAGCGGGAGCTGCGAGATCTTGCGCAGATCGGTGAGCGAAACGCCGTTGTCCTGTGCGCCGAAGATCTCGAGCGTCCCGTAGACTTTCTGCACCTCTTCGATATCCGGATATTTTCCGGTGAGGAAATAGTTCTGCACGCGCGTGTCGCTCATCCGATAGAGCAGGATGCAGCGCGAGAGCAGACCGTCGCGCCCGGCGCGACCCGCCTCTTGAGTGTACGCTTCGACCGAGCCCGGGAGATCGTAGTGGACGACGAAGCGGATGTTGGGCTTGTCGATCCCCAGCCCGAAGGCGTTGGTAGCGACAACGGCGCGAATCTCTTCCTGTTGGAAGAGCTCGTGCACGGCGATGCGGTCTTGCTTCTGCAGCTTCGAGTGATAGACCGCGGCCGGGAGCGCGAGGTGCTCGAACAAATACTTTTGGACCTCGAGCGCGTTCTTGATCGTCGCCGTGTAGATGATCCCGGTCCCTTGCAGCTGGTCGTTGGCGAAGAGGTCCTTGAGGATCCGCAGTTTCGCGCTCTCGCTCTCGGCACGAAAGACTTCGTAGCGCAAGTTCGGGCGGTCGAAGCCTTTGACGATCGTCTTCGTCCCGGGGATCCCAAGCTGCGTGAGAATGTCTTCGCGGACCGCCGGCGTCGCGGTCGCGGTCAGCGCCAAGACCGTCGGCTTGCCGAGCTCGGCGATGACGTGGCCGAGGCCCAGATATGCTGGGCGGAAATCGTGCCCCCACTGGCTGATGCAGTGCGCTTCGTCGACCACGAAGAGCGGGATCGAGAGTCGCTTCAGGACGGCGACGAACCGTTCGTCTTCGAGCTTTTCGGGCGTGACGAAGACGATCTTGATCTCGCCCCGCGCGATCCGCTCGAGCGCCGCCGCTTCCTGATCTTCCGAGAGCGTCGAGTTCAAAGCGACGACTTCCGTAACGCCGCGCTCGCGGAGCATGTCGAGCTGGTCCTTCATGAGCGCGATCAGCGGGCTCACGACGACGGTCGTCCCGTCGAGCAGCAGCGCCGGAAGCTGATAGCACAAGCTCTTTCCCGCGCCGGTCGCCAAGATTGCGAGCGTATCGTGCCCCGCCATGACGCGCGTGATGACGTCTTCTTGACCCGGGTTGAACGACGGGAAGCCGAACTTGTCGCGCAACGCGGCTTGCAGATTCAACGTTTGCTCCTGATGCGAACGGTGCGAAGGAGTAGTTATCTAAAAGCAGGCGGACGGATGTGAAAACCGGCCGCGGCTGGAAGCCGCTGCCGCGGTCTTGGTACCCACTCACAATACACCCCAAACCGCCCGAGGTTCCGGTCGCTCCGCCCCGCAGGTCGAGGACCCGCGAGCTAGGGGGGTTGCGCCGGGGACGGGAACTCCGGGCGCGTGTCCCTCTATCGCACGTGGCGGCCGCGAACGTTCGGCGATTTGGTCGGTCAAGATGCGGTCGTGCGTACGCTGACGACCGCGATCGAGACCGGGCGGCTCGCGCACGCCTATCTGTTCTCAGGCCCGCGCGGTTCGGGGAAAACTTCCGCCGCGAAGATCTTGGCGCGCTGCATCGACTGCGTCGCGGGCCCGACCCCAACGCCAGACAACACGTGCGAGAACTGCCGCGCGATCTTGGACGGCACGGCGCTCGACGTGCTCGAGATCGACGCCGCGAGCAATCGCGGGATCGACGAGATTCGAGCCTTGCGCGAAGCCGTCAAGTTCGCGCCCGCGACGATGCGGCGCAAAGTTTACATCGTCGACGAAGCGCACATGCTCACGCGCGAAGGCGCGAACGCCTTCTTGAAGACGCTCGAAGAGCCGCCGGAGCACGCAGTCTTCATCTTGTGCACGACCGCGCCCGAAGCGCTTCCCGCGACGATTCTCTCGCGCTGCCAGCGGTATGCCTTCCGGCGGATCGCGGTCTCGACGATGATCGGGCGAATGCGAACGATCGCCGCCGCGGAAGGGATTGCGATCGACGAGCCGGCGCTCGCCGCGATCGCGTATCGGGCCGACGGCGGGCTCCGGGACGCGCTCACGATGCTGGAGCAGGCTGCGGCGTTCGGCGGCGGCCGCATCGATCTCGCCACGATCGAGGATGCGTTCGGCGCGACGGGTCGAGCGACGGCGCAAGAGCTCACCGCGGCGCTCCTTGCCGGCGACGCCGTCGGCGCGCTGCGGATCGTCGAGCGCGCGAGCGATGAAGGGATCGAGATGCAGACGCTGCTGCGAGGGACGATCGGCGAGCTGCGCCATCTCTTGGTCGGCCGAATCGATCCCGCGCTCTTGGAGCACGATCTCTCGGCCGAAGACATCGAGCGCGTGCTTCGGCTCACCGAGTCGACGTCGCAGGCGCGGCTCGTCCGCGGCCTTCGGCTCGCGCTCGACGCGCTCGCCGCAGCGCGGCTTTCGGGGAATGCGCGGCTCGAGCTCGAGACGGCGGTTCTGCGCTTCGTGCTGATCGCCGAGGACCCGACGCTCGAGAGCCTGTCCGCCCGGATCGAAGCGCTCGAGGGCGGCGCTCCGGCGGCGCCGGTTGCCCAACGTCCCGTTCCCCGCCCTGCGAAGCCGAAGGCGGCGGCACAGGCGGCTGCTCCGAAGCTGCCGGCCGGCGAGCTCACGCTTCAACGGCTCGAGCACCATTGGCCCGCCGTCATCGAACGGGTTCGCGAGCGAAAGCCCTCGGTCTCCGGCCATCTCGCGCGGGCGCGGCTCGTCGATTTTGACGGCGCGACCCTCACGATCGCCGTCCCCGACGAAACGACGCACGCGATGCTGCGCGACGCGCTCGCGATCGTCGGCCAGATGCTCGCCGACACGACCGGGCACGGGCTCGCGATCAAGACGATCATCTCGGAGCCGCCGGGCGAAGACGAGGGTGACGAACCCGACGCATCCGATCTGCTCGGATACGCGGTCAAGAAGCTACGATAGCGAGTATTGGCGATGAATCAAGCACAGATGTTGGCGCAGGTTCGCAAGATGCAAGAGCAAATGGCGAAGGCGCAAGAAGAGTTGGCGAACACGACGGTCACCGGGACGGCGGCCGGCGACGCGGTCGCCATCGAGATGACCGGCGAGTTCCGCGTCAAGTCGGTTCGGATCAAGAAAGAAGCGGTCGATCCCGAAGACGTCGAGACGCTCGAAGATCTCGTTACGGTCGCCGTCAACGACGCGATCGCAAAGATTCAGGAGATCTCGGGGAAGAAGATGGGCGCGCTGACCGGCGGCTTGCGCATTCCGGGGCTGATGTAAGATCGGCAAGAACGGAATCGCCGGGCCGGTTCAAGCGCTGATCAACGAGTTCAGCAAGCTCCCGACCGTCGGTCAAAAGACCGCCGCCCGGCTCGTCTTCTACCTTCTGAATCGCCCGCGCTCCGACGCCCAAAGCCTCGCCGACGCGATCGTCGCGCTCAAAGATCGCGTGCGCTTGTGCTCGCTCTGCTACGCGATCACCGAAGACGACCCGTGCTCGATCTGCGCCGACGAAGAACGCGACGCGGAGCTGCTGTGCGTCGTCGCGGAGGCCAAAGACGTCTACGCGCTCGAGCGGACGCACGCGTACAAGGGGAAGTATCACGTCCTCGGCGGCCTGATCTCGCCGATGGACGGGATCGGTCCGGCGCAGCTGCGCGTCAAAGCGCTGATCGAACGGATCGGAGCGCATCCGCCGCGCGAGATCGTGATCGCGACGAACCCCAACGCGGAAGGCGAGGCGACCGCAATCTATCTTTCGCGCCTGATCGCGCCGCTCGGGCCGCAGGTGACGCGGCTCGCATACGGTCTGCCGATCGGCGGCGACCTCGACTACGCGGACGAGATCACGCTGGCGCGGGCGCTCGAAGGACGGCGCGCCCTCGGCTAGAGGCGGCTACGTCAAGAACGCGAGCAGCTTGGTAACGACCGTCTCGGGATTCTCTTCGCAAATGTAATGCCCGCCGGCGATGACGTCCGCGGTCACGTTCTCGGCGCGTTCGCGCCACAACGACTGCGCGTCGAACATCTGTTGAATGACGCCGCGATCGCCCCACATCGCAAACAGAGGAGCCGCTATCTTCCTGCCGCCGTCTTCCTCGTCGTCGCGAAGGTCGACCGACATCATCGCCCGGTAGTCTTCACAGGTCGCGTGCACGACGCCCGGATCGCGATAACAGCGGACGTACTCGGCAAGAGCCTCCGGCGCGAAGACGCCCTCGTTCGGCCCGCCTGACGCGGCGCCCAGATTCCGCAGAACGAAGTTCTCCGGGTCTGCCAGAATCGCGCGCTCCGGAAAATCGTACGGCTGCGCCAAGAAAAACCAGTGGTAGTAGGCGAGCGCGAATCCAACGTTCACGCGAGCCAGCATCTCGCGGCTCGGTGCGATGCTCAGTACGGCGATCCGTTCGACGGCATCGGGATGATCGAGAGCGATCCGGTGCGCGACGCGGGCTCCGCGGTCCCATCCGACGAGCCGGAAACGGCGGAAGCCGAGCGACCGCATGACGGCGACTTGATCGTTTCCGGTCGCGCGCTTCGAATAGACGCGATGCTCGCGGTCGCTCGGTGGTTTGTCGCTGTCCCCGTAGCCGCGCAAGTCCGTCGCGACCACCGTGAACCAGCGGGCGAGTGCCGGCCCCACGCGATGCCAGGTCACGTGCGATTGAGGGAAGCCGTGTAGTAGGAGAACCGGTGGGCCGCTCCCGCCGACGACGGCGTTGATCGTGACTCCGTCTGCGCCGGGCAGCCTGCGGCGATCGAACCCGTCGAAGAACACGGCGTTAGTCTACCCGCGAAACGACCTCGCCGGTCCGAACCCGTCCCGTGCGTTCGACCTCGCAGTACACCCCCATGAGGTTGTCCCGCTGCTGGGCGACGTAGCGCGAGATCTCGGGCGAGCTTCGCCCCGTCTCGATATCGTACGTCGGCGTCGCGCACCGCTGAATCGGCCGCAGGACTCGCAGCAGCGTCTCGCCGGCGGCGACGAGCGCGCCGACGAGCTCGCTCTCGGCGAGCGCCACGCCTTCCCACGCGCGAACGTAGAGGTTCGGGCGCCAGCGCAACGGGTCGAGCTCGCGGCCCAGGGCGCGCTCGACGTCGGCGATCCAGCGATCGAGAACCAGCGAGACGCGCCCCGCATCGAAGTAGCGCTCGCCGCTGCGAAGCTCGATCTCGACCCCGCGCTCCGCGGCCGCGCTCGTCGCATCGTCCGGCTCGGAGAGAAGATGCAGCCGGTTGTCCTCTTTGCCGCGGTACGTTTTCTCGTGCCGTGCGTGCGCCGGCGTCGCGACGTAGAACGCGGCACGACGATCGCCTTCGAGCCCGTCGGTTTCGATCGCGATCGAGTCGTGCGCGACGGCGCGCAGACTCTTCGTCGGGTACGTCCAGATGCGCTCGAGCGTCCCGAGTCTCAGAGGATCTTGCTCTTCACCCGCGCGACGATCTCGCGCGCCAGCTGCATCGCCGAGCTCTTCGTCTCCTCGTACAGTTTCGCCGCGTCGGCGGCGCTCATCTGACGCCCGTGCTCGTAGTAGAAGGTGACGCCCTCACCGACGACGATCGTGCCGGCGTACGCGATCGCCCCTTTGATCGCGATCCCCGCAACGGGGATGAAGCCGGAAAGCTCGCGCGAGAGCGCGCGCCAGCCGAAACCGCCGCCGACGACGGGCAAGAGCTCCCAGACGCGTTGCAAGTCCGGATCTTTGCCGTAGCACGACCCGATCTGCAACACGAGCGCCATCTGTAAACCGGTGATCGCGACCATATCGCCGGCCGAAGCGATCGGTCCGAGGACGAGGCCGGCCAGCGGAACGTGATCGAGGACGGCACTTGCAGCGGCGACGGTGAGCGAGCGTTTCGCACAGTCGCGCGTCAGTTTCGCCGCGCAAAATTCCCGTAAAATAGTGAGCCGGCGGGCGACGGCGACCTCAACGCCGGCGCAGGCCTGCACGAGATGCGGGAACACGGAGCCGCGGAGCGCGCCGGCCTCGAGCGAGGTGAGCGCGTACTCGCCGATTCGGCCCTTTTCCGGAAGGTTCGCCGGCGCGCTCGGCGTGACGTCGGGATCGACGATCAGCGAGAGGATCGGAAGCTTCAGGCCGGTGAGCGCGTCGAAGTCGGCGCCTTCGCCGTCGCCGGGGCGTCCGAGGAAGACGACTGCTTTGGCGTCGCCGGTGACGACCGTCGGCCGTCCCGGTACGATCGTCTCCAGCGTCGCGGCGGCCTCGGCTCGCGGTTCGGCACCCTCGAGGAGCGTCGCGCGGAATTCCGCGACGAGCGCCGGATCGCCGCACAAGAAGATGCGGAATGGCCGCCGCGCCTCGGCGTGCAGCGAGCCGACGTCGACTGCGCCGCGAACGAGCTTGAGGAGATCGGCGGTTCCGAGCACGGCCGCTTTCATGCCTGTCGTCTACCGGTAGCGTTCAGCGAAAGTTTCGCCGCTATTGGTGACCGGCCGCTTCCTTGACGGGGTCGTCGACGTAGTCGAGGTACGTCAAGCCGAGGAAGATCTCGAGCGATTTCGAGCGCATCCCGCGCGCGTTGGCGACCTCGACGATCGAGCGGTTCTCGGCACGCGCCTCGCGCACGATCGCGAGCGGCGTCGTGTTCGTGTCGGCCGCGACGATCGTCGCCGCGGCGCACTCGCCGGGCGTGAGGTCGTTTTGAACCATCTGCTCGTAGGAGAGCTCCTGGCCCGGCCAGCGGTCCGCGAGCGCTTGATCGAGCGTCGCATACCGCTCGCTCGGAAAACCGAGGCCGAGCATCGTGATCCGGGCTTCGAGCCAGTCGGAGCGGGCCATGTCGAAAAGTTGCTCGGATTGCGCGGCTGCGACCGCGGCTTTGGAGAGCTGCTCGACGGCGTCGTTCATCGAGGGCGTGAGCGCGTTGAAGTCGAGGACGCTGATGTCGCCCATCGCGTCGGGCTGCGCGCGGCTCAGGTACTTGAAGAACTGATCGACTTTCCCCAGGCCGACGTCGAGCAGCGCGAGCGCACCGCGCGCCGCATCGGCCGCGCGCAGCATGTCGCCGTCCTCTTCCTGAATCTCCCCGAAGATCTTGGGATAGCTCGGGAAGAGCGCGAGCTGTTGCGCCGGCGCCTGCTGGAGCTTGAGCGGTTCGCCCAGCTCGTTGAACGTGTCGGCGTCGTCCTTGAGCATTCCGGCGGCTTTGTTTTTCTCCAGCGTTCCGATTCCGCCGATCGTCGCCGACGTCTTCGCCATCGCGGTGTCGAGCGAGCGCGCCATCGCGTTGAAGTTCTTGACGATCACTTCGAGTCGCGAATGCGGCCGCGCTTGGATCCGCGAAGGATAGAACGGCAGGCTATAGGAGATCGCCTGCACGCGCGCGGCGATCGCCTTGAGCTGGTCGCGCCCGGCGTCGCGTCGCGTCTGCAGCAAGCTGACGGCCTGCGCCTCTTTGGCCTGCGCGTCCGCATACTGTTCGCGCAGCGGCTGCAGGTTCGCGCGCAAGAGATCGGTCTTGCGCTGGCTGTCGTGGAGCGCGGTGAGATGCGCCTCGGCGACCTTCGTCGCTTGCTCGTTCCCGAGGGTCGTGACCTGCGCGAGCGTCTGTTCGCTCTTCGCGCTCTGCCCGAGCGCCAGCTGCGTCTCGCCCATCCCCAGGAGCGCTTGCGCGTTCTGCGAGTCGCGCTTGAGGACCATCGAGAACTCGAGCGCGGCAATGTTGTAGCGGCCCTCGGCTTGATTGTGGAGGGCGCTCGTCAGGAGCTGTTCGTTCGAGCGCTTCGCGGGGTTGACGTCGCCGTTGTTGAGCAGCGTCTTGACGCGGTCGGCCGTCGCCGGATGATCGGCGAAGAACTTGTCGACCAGATTGTTGCCTTCGTTGTGCGTCGCTTGCAGATGCTGCATGAACGTGACGGCGGCGTACGGGTCGTACCCGGCGCGCGACATGAGCAGGACGCCGTATGCGTCGGCTTCGTTTTCGTCCATCCGCGACCACTTGGCCATCAGCCCGGCTTGCGCGAGCTGTCCGAACCGGTAGATGAACGGCGAGAAGAGCGAGCCGATGCCGAGCAGGATGCTCGCGATTTGAGCTTTGTTCGCGAACGTCACCGCATGGCGGCGCTCGTTGTGCCCGGTCTCGTGGCCGATCACCGCCGCCAGCTCGTCGTCCGACTGCGCGAAGTCGATCGTCCCTTCATTTATGTAGATGAAGCCGCCGAGCGTCGAGAACGCGTTGATGTCGGGCGCGTCCAGGACTTTGATCGAGTACGGAACGTCCTTGCGCGCGACCTGAGCCCACAGCTTTTGGGCAACGCCGTTGACCAAGGCGTTTTCGAGCGGGTCGGTCACGACCGTGTAGGCGTCTTGGACCTGACGGTCGGCGTCGCGGCCGAGCTGGATCTCACTCGAAGTCGAGAGCGCCAGCGCCGGCTGTGCCGGGACGTAGGCACAGAGCATCGCCAGAATGAGTCCAATGGGCAACGCGCGCGAAATACGCAACACGGGCAGTTCCTCTCGGGGCGCGGACGCGGTGAGGGTCTCTTCGCTTCGACAACGTCCCGGCAAGAGGCTTCCGGCACGGCTGCCTTGCTGTGGAAGCCGTGTGCATAAGCAAAGTTTCTTGTGCAGGGCTTGTGAAGAGGGCAGGGCGCTCTCGCGGCGCCGGGACAATCGCGCCGGATGATCCGGGGAAAGGGGTCGGGGCTCGAGATCGCCTTCTCGAGCCGGGGCTTCGACGATGCCTTCGCCGAGTTGCGGGGCCGGCTCGACGCGAGCGGGGAGTTTTATCGCGGGACGACGGCCGCCGTCAGCGCCGAGACGCCGCCGACCGAGGCCCAGGCCGCGGAGCTGCGTGCCCTCTTGGACGAGGCCGGGATCGGGTGGGACGGGACGTTCCTGAAGCCGGAGATGACGAACGTCACGGCGCTCCCGCTTCGCGAGCGGGGCGAACGGCGCGTCACCCTCTCCGAGAACGCTCGGTCGCTCATCGCCGACTTTGCCGGCGCTCGCGCCGATTTAGCCGAGCGGCGCGTGCGAGGGCCGCGCCGCAAGCCGGAGCGGCCGCCGGTTTTGGAACCCCAAACGGTGCCAACCGCGAACGCCGACCCGGTCGCCGCCGCGCCGGCGGTGCTCTATCACCGCGGGACGCTGCGCGGAGGGCAAGCGCTCGCGAACGTCGGCCACATCGTCGTCGTCGGCGACGTGAACCCGGGAGCCGAGCTCGTCGCGGGCGGCGACATCGTCGTCTTCGGCTCGCTTCACGGGGTAGCGCACGCCGGCGCGCAGGGAGATGCCTCCGCGCGCGTCTTCGCGCTCGCGCTCGCGCCGACGCAGCTTCGGATCGCGGCGACGATCGCGGCCGCCGTCGATGAGGACGGAGCGCGCCCAACGGGGGGAAGCGGACCCGAGGAAGCGTTCCTCGAGGGCGACCGCATTCGAATCATCAGCTTGGGAGAGTCGAGAACGGTGCAACGCGTACGATCGGGGCCAAATCAATGACCGCGCAGCGCAAGGCGCGGCGAATCGTCGTAACCAGCGGGAAAGGCGGCGTCGGCAAGACGACGACGACCGCCAACTTGGGAGCCGCGCTCGCGCTCTTGGGGAAACGGGTCGTCCTCGTCGACGCCGACATCGGGTTGCGCAACCTGGATCTCGTCCTCGGCGTCGAGAAGCGGATCGTCTTCGATCTCGTCGAGGTCGTCGAGGGACGGTGTCAGCTGCGTCAAGCGCTCGTCCGCGACAAGCGGTTCGGGGAGTCGCTCGCGATCTTGCCGGCGGCGCAAACGCGCGAGAAGACCGCGGTCAGCGAGCTGCAGTTCGCCGGCGTCGTCGAGCAGCTCGCGGAGTCGTGCGATTACGTGCTCGTCGACTCGCCCGCAGGGATCGAGCACGGATTCCGCAACGCGATCGCGGGCGCCGCCGAAGCGCTCGTCGTTACGACGCCCGAGGTCAGCGCGATCCGGGACGCCGACCGCGTGATCGGCAAGTTGCAGGAACGCGGACTTCCGATGCGGCTGATCGTGAACCGCGTTCGGCCCGAGATGGTTCGTTCGGGCGAGATGATGTCGGTCGACGACGTCTGCGACATTCTCTCGGCCGAACTGGTCGGGATCATCCCCGACGACGCCGAGGTGATCGACACGACGAACCGCGGCGTCCCCCTCGTCCTCGATCCGTCGCAGCGGCTCGGCGCGATCTACACCAAGATCGCGCGCCGCCTCGAAGGTGAGATCATTCCGTTCACCCAGCTCGGAGGCGGTGGATTCTTCGACCGGCTCCTCGGCGCGTTGCGCGCCGGTTAGGAGGAAAGGATGGAGACTCAGCGCGTGCAGGCGCAGGAGCCGTTCGTCGCGAGCGTCGGCCCGAATGCGAACGCAGTTCCGGTGGCGCGCGGTCGCGCGATCGTCGTCACGAGCGGGAAAGGCGGCGTCGGCAAGACGACGACGACCGCGAATCTCGGCGTCGCGCTTGCGGCGCGCGGCGCGCGCGTCGTGCTGATCGATGCCGACGTCGGCCTGCGGAACCTCGATCTCGTCCTCGGCCTCGAGAGCCGGATCCGGCACCATCTGCTCGACGTCCTCGAAGAGAAGGTGACGCTCGACGATGCGCTCGTCCGCGACAAGCGCGTCGAGAACCTGTTCCTGCTCGCCGCCGCACAGAATCGCGAGAAGGACGACGTCCCGACCGAAGCGATGCGCGGCCTCGTCGAGAAGCTGCGCGCGGCGTACGACTACGTCTTGATCGACTCGCCGGCCGGGATCGAGATGGGATTCAAGAATGCGATTGCGGCGGCAGGCGAAGCGATCGTCGTGTGCACGCCCGAAGTCGCGGCCGTCCGCGACGTCGATCGCGTCGTCGGATTACTCGGGAACGATCTGAGCGCGCAGCTCATCGTGAATCGCCTGCGGCCTGCCCTCGTTCGCAAGGGAAAGATGCTCTCGGTCGACGACGTCAACGCAATCCTGCGTCTCCCGCTCCTCGGCGTCATCGGCGACGAGCCGGAGGTGATCGTCGCGACGAATCGCGGCGAACCGCCGGCGCTCGCCGCGAACTCGCCGACCGGTGCCGCGTATCGCGCGATCGCGGCGCGCATCGCGGGTGAGGACGTCCCGGCTCCGCAAGCCGCGCAAGCCGAGGGCTTCCTGGACAAGCTCGGCGCATTTTTTGGAGGTCGCGCTAAATGAGGGAAGTCTTTGAATGGTTCGGCCGGCTCTTTGGAGCGCCGACGTCGAGCTCGGTTGCGAAGGAGCGATTACGGCTCGTGCTCCTCTCCGACCATCTCGCGCTCGCGCCGGACGTCGTCGAATCGCTGCGCCGCGATTTGCTCGACGTGATCTCGCGCTACGTCGAGGTCGACGAGGCGAACAGCGACGTCAGCTTCGAGCACAAGGAACAGGGGATCGCGATGCTTGCGAACATCCCGATCCTCTCGATGCGCGAGCGACCGTTGCCGCCGCCGCCGGCGTCACGCCCGCCCGAAGAGGAGACGAGCGTCCTCGAAACGGTCGGACGCGACAACTACGCCGCCCGTCCGCCCAAGTGGAAACGGAGGCGAAAGACGTCCGGGGCACCACAAGCCGCCCCGGCGCAATAGCGACGCCCGCCGCCGCTGAAGCCGCCGCAAGGCGGGCCGGAGATGTGGCGGGCCGGTCGCTCCCCGAGGGCCGGTCCACGATCTTCTGGTAGGGAGAGATCGTGGACCGTCCCTGGTATCGTTCGTTCGAATGGTCGCTCGCGATCGCGTGCGTCCTCATCACGCTGATCGGAATCGTCTGCATCTATTCGGCGACGTTTCACGACGCCGCCGCTGCGACGGAGGCGAAGAAGCAAGCTGTCTACGGATTGATGGGGCTCGGGTTGATGGCGGGTTTCGCATTCGTCGACTACCGCCGCTGGCAACGCTGGGCGCTCCCGCTCTATCTCGTGATGCTCGTCCTGCTCGCGTTCATCTTGTTCAAAGGGAACACGGCGCACGGCGCCGTCCGTTGGATCGCGCTCGGGCCGTTCCAGTTCCAGCCCTCGGAGCCGGCGAAGCTGATCATCGCCATCGTGGTAGCCGCCCTGCTCGCGCGCGGAACGTATTCGCGGATTCAGGATCTGTTCGTCCCGCTGCTCGTCGTCGCCGTTCCGGCGCTGCTCGTCCTCAAACAACCGGATCTGGGAACGACGCTCGTGCTGCTCGCGATCTTGACCGCGCAGCTCTACTTCGGCGTCGCGAACCTGCTCGATTTTGCGATTTACCTCGTGACCGGCGCGGTAGCCGCGACGTACGTGATCACGAGCGAGAAAATTCTCAAGCCTTTTCAGAAGGCGCGGCTGCTCGTCTTTCTCGATCCGAAACTCGATCCGCAGGGCGCCGGCTACAGCTTGAACCAGTCGAAGATCGCGGTCGGAAACGGCGGGCTTTTCGGTAAGGGTCTCTTTCACGGGACTCAGACACAGCTGAACTTCGTACCGGAGCACTCGACCGATTTCATCTTCACCGTGCTGGGAGAGGAGCTGGGGTTCGCCGGAGCGTTCGTTCTGCTCGCGCTGTACGCCGTCGTCATCGTCGGCGGGGTCCGCGCGATGTATGCCGCGCGCGACCACTTCGGATTTCTGCTCGCCGCCGGTCTGGTGGCGATGATCTTCTTTCACATCTTGGTCAACGTCGGGATGACGATCGGGATCATGCCGATTACGGGAATCCCGCTTCCCTTTATGTCGTACGGCGGATCGGCGATCCTCACCGACTACGCCGCGATTGGAATCTTGCTCAACATCGCGATGCAGAAAGACCGACTGATCTTCGAGCAGACCGGTGAGCCCGAGCGGCCGCGGATCGGGCGCAAACCGCTCGCGGCGCGCGCGCTGGTGCGGTGAGCATTGACGTCGTCGCGGAAGTCAACGCGGCGAACGAAGGCCGGCGGCCCGAAGCGTTGGCGCTCAAATACGAAGCGATGCGCGGCGACCCGTTCGCCTTCTTCCGTGGGACCGCGACACTCTTCGCGCGCGATTGGGAGGAGAACGCGCCGCAGGAGCTCCGCGATTCGCCGCTGACTTGGGTGTGCGGCGACGCGCATCTCGAAAATCTTGGAACCTATCGCGCGCAAGGCGGGCTCGTCGTCTTCGAGCTCAACGACTTCGACGAGACCTTCATCGCGCCGGCGCTCTACGACCTCGCGCGTTTGGCGACGAGCGGCGTCGTGTGGCAAGAATGGGCGAAGCGCGGTTCGCCGCCCGAACTGATCGCGACGCTGAGCGGCGCTTATTGCAGCGCGCTCGCTCTGGGGAAGCCGCTTTGGATCGATCGCGATACGGCAACCGGGCCGATTGCGGCGCTTATGCAGCAAGTCTACGCGCGCGGACGGACCGAGCTGCTCGAAAAGTGGACGACGCTTTCGGGGAAGCATCGCACGCTAACGCTCGGAAAGCGCACCCTCCCGATCGACGACGAAGAACGGCGACGCGCGACCGCGGCGGTCGCGGCCTTCGGGGCGACCACGAGCGACCCGCCTTCGCGCTACGACGTCCTCGACGTCGCCTGGAGGCTCGCGGGGAACGGCTCGCTCGGGCTCGAGCGCTACGTCGTCCTCATTGCGGGCGACGGGACACCGGACGGCGCACGCCTGATGGACGTGAAATTCGCCGCACCGTCGTCGCTGTCGCGCGTCACCAATGCGAAACCGCCGCCGCTGGGGAACGACGCCGAGCGGGTCGTTGCGGGATACCGGCGGCTGCAATGCCGGACGCCGTACCGGCTCGGTGCGGTCGTCGTCGACGGACGCCCGTTCGTGGTGCGCGCGCTCCAGCCCAGCGAAGATCGCATCGACGTCGCCGCGGTCAAGCAATCCGACGTCGACGATCTGACGGTCGCGTTCGGGAGTCTCGTGGGCTGGGCGCATCTCCGCGCGGGCGGGCGCGAAGGCTCGGCGATCGCCGACACGCTGATCGCGTTCGCCGGGGACGCGTCCTGGCGCGAGCCCCTGACGAGCTACGTGCTCGCGGCCGCGGACCGTTTTCGCGAATACTGGGAGACCTGGAAGGAAAAGGCGCCACCCGTTCCTACATAGCGCTTATCCCACGGGCGGAGAGCGGGAGGGCCGGTGCTCCTCATCCATCGGGGTTCTTACCGTTGGCTCGCGGCGTTCGCCGCGACGTGCTTCGTCGCGGGCTGTTCGGGAGGCGCGCGCCAGAGCGCCTCGATGCCCCAGCTTTCACCCGGCGCGGCAAGCATGACGATCACGCTGAAGCTGCCGTCGAAGGCGCCGGGAGACGTCGCGCGCCGGCCCGCGTACGTCTCCAACGGGACGCAGTCGATGCAGGCCACCGCGACGCAGGGCTCGTTCACGGCGCAGCTGATCGCCAACTGCACGACAACCTGCAGCGGGACCATGAGCGTCCCAACGGGACTCGTCACGGTCGCGGTCACGCTCTACTCGATGCCGAACGCGATGGGGTCGGCGCTCTCGATGGGCACGGTCAACGTGACCGTCGTCGTCGGTCCGAACAACGTCAACTTGACCGCAAACCCGGTGGTTGCCGGCGCTCTCGTGAACGTCACGCCGGCGTCCGTATCGCTCGGAACGCCTTCGAACGTGGCGGTTTCGGTCGTAGCGCTCGATCCGGCCGGTTACACGATCGTCGGTCCGGGCTCGTTCGTCAACCCCAGCGGCAACCCGCTGACGCTCACGCTCTCACGCGTCGACACCGGCGGTGCCGCCACGTCGTTTTCGACCTCGACCGCGCTCACCGCGCCCGGGCAGACGGCGACGCTCGCCTACAACGGCGCCGCATTCCTGAACACGGTCGTGAGCGTGACGCCGTCGACTGCAATCCCGGGTCCGCTCTCACCCGCCTCGATCTCGTTCGGTTTCGTCTACGTCTCCAACCGCAACACCGGAGCCGTGCTGGGCTTCCCGCTCGGCGGCCCGTACGGCAACGTCGCCCCGACGATCAACATCAGCGGCTCGAACGTTCCGCTCAGCGATCCCGTTGCGTTGGCCGTCGACAGCGCCGGAGGCATCTATGCCGTGAACGACAGCGGAAGCGGTCTCTCGATGTGGGCCGCCGGCACCAACGGCAACGTCGCCCCTGCGCTCAC
>JAFAMS010000125.1 GCA_019233165.1 Vulcanimicrobiota bacterium
CCGGCAAAGATGTTCATGGGCGACACCGGCTCGCTCGCACTCGGCGCGGCGCTCGCCGGCGGCGCGGTCGTAACCGGGACGCAGCTTCTCTTGCTCTTGATCGGCGGCGTCTTCGCAGCCGAAACCCTTTCGGTGATCGTTCAGGTAGCTTCGTATAAGATGACGAAACGACGAGTCTTCAAGATGAGCCCCCTCCACCATCACTTCGAGCTCGCGGGTTGGCCCGAGACGAAAGTGACTGCACGGTTTTGGATCGCCTCGGCGCTGCTCTCGCTCGCCGGTCTCGCACTCGTGGCGGTGCGGTCGTGATCGCCGGATTCGAACGCACGCTCGTCATCGGGATGGGGCGCAGTGGGCGGGCGAGCGTGCAAGTTCTGCGCGACGAAGGCGCACAAGTCTGGGCGACCGACGAGAATCCCATCGCGGACCTCGCTGCGCTCGGCGTGACCTTCGTCGCGCCGGCGGAGATCGATTCGATCCTCGCCGAGCTCGACGCCGCCGTCCTCTCGCCCGGCATCCCGCTCAATTCGGCGCTCGTCCGCCGCGTGCAAAGCGCGCGCGTCCCCGTCTACAGCGAGATCGAGGTCGCGTACCGTTTGTGCAAGGCGCCGATCGTCGCGTTGACCGGGACGAAAGGGAAGACGACGACGACCGCGCTCGTCGGGCACATCTTCCGCACCGCCGGAAGGACGACGCTCGTCGGCGGGAACATCGGCAACGCGCTCATCGACGAAGCCGTTCGCGCCAAAGCCGAGGACTGGGTCGTCGCCGAAGTCTCGTCGTTCCAGCTCGAATCGATCCGCAGCTTCAAACCGAAAGTCTCGGCGCTCATCAACATCTCGCCTGACCACCTCGACCGCTACTTCTCGATGGACGAGTACGCCGAAGCGAAGTTCCGCATCTTTGCGAACCAGAACGCCGGTGACACCTTCGTCGGAAACCTCGACGACGAGCGGATTGCCGTCCTCGCCGAGGGCGAAGGCGCCGAGCGGATCAAGTGCCGCGCGCTCTGGTTCTCGCGCGAGCCGCACCGGATGTCGACGTTATATCAGCGCAACGGCGCGAAGATCGTCTACGCGCCGCCGACCGGGGATCCGCGCCCGGTCGACATCCTCGACGTTGCCGAGATCCCGCTTCGCGGCGCGCACAACGTCGACAACGTGATGGCCGCGACGCTGATCGCGCTCGCCGCCGGCGTCGAACGGGCTGCGATCCGGGAAGCGGTGCGCACCTTCGCGGCGCTTCCGCACCGGCTCACCCAGGTCGCGGAGATCGACGGCGTCACCTACGTCGACGACTCGAAGGCGACGAACCCCGGCTCGGTGATCGCCGCGCTGCGCACGTTCGAGGACGGTAAGATCGTCCTCATCGCCGGCGGGAAAGCAAAAGGGACCGATTTCAGCGAGTTCGGGCGCGTCGCGTCGTCGCGAACGCGCGCGGTTATCGTCATCGGTGAGGCGGCGCAAGAGATGAGCGCGGTGATCAAGCGTGCGAAAGTCTCGTTCGCCGATTCGATGGAAGCCGCCGTCGAGCAAGCCTCCGAATTCGCCAAGCGAGGAGATATCGTGCTGCTCTCGCCGGGCTGCGCGTCGTTCGACATGTTCGCATCGGCCGAAGCTCGCGGCGACGCGTTCGTCGCCGCCGTGCAGCGCTTGCAGCGCGGAGCCGAGGCTGTGCATTGATGCAGGGGGGAGCGCGGGCGATCCCGCTGGGAGGCGGGTTCAACCCGCTCTCGCAGGCACCCGCGCGAACGAAGCCGCCCGATACCTGGTTGGTCGCCGTCGTCGGGACGCTCGTCGGTCTGGGGCTCGTCATGGTCTTCAGCGCTTCCAGTGCGACCGCGGCGGCGCTCCACCACGACATCGCGTACTTCCTCAAACGGCAAGCGCTCTGGCTCGCGCTCGCACTCGTGTGCGCGCTGGGAACGTACAAGCTCGACTATCGCGTCTTGCGGAAGCTCGCACCGGCGATCTTGGTCGTCGCGTTGCTCGCGCTCGTCGCCGTGCTAATCCCGCACGTCGGCCTGCTTTCGGGCGGCGCCCGCCGCTGGCTCGGAGCCGGGCCGATCTCGTTCCAGCCCTCCGAATTTGCGAAGCTCGCGATGGTGATCTATCTCGCCGCCGCAATCACCCGTCATCACGATCGCATCCGCTCGCTGACGCGCGGCTTGTGGCCGCTCTTCATGGTGACGTTCGCCGTCGCCGGCTTGATCCTCATCGAGCCCGACATGGGGACCGCGAGCCTGGTCGTCTTCACGACGTTCGCGATGCTCTTCGTCGCGGGGGCGCGCATCCCGCATCTTCTTGCGGTCGTCCTCGTGACGGCGCCGCCGATCGCGTACTCGATTCTGGCAAGCCCCTACAAGCGCGCACGCATCTTCGCGTTCGTCGATCCCTGGCGGGACGCCCAGAACACCGGCTTTCACATCGTGCAATCGCTCTTGGCGCTGGGGAGCGGGGGAATCTTCGGGCTCGGCCTCGGGCTCTCGCGCCAGAAGTTCTTCTATCTGCCGGAGCAGTACACCGACTTCATCTTCGCAATCGTCGGGGAAGAGCTCGGCCTGATCGGCGCGCTCTTCGTGATCGCGCTCTTCCTCTTCTTCGCGTATCGCGCGACGAAGATCGCGCTCGCTGCGCCCGACGAATTCGGGTTTTTCCTCGTCGTCGGCTGCACGGCGCTGATCGTGCTGCAGGCGTTCGTCAACATCGG
>JAFAMS010000401.1 GCA_019233165.1 Vulcanimicrobiota bacterium
CGCGTCGAACGTCTCGGCATCGAACGTCTCGAGGTTCAGATCGCGTTCCGCGCCCGGCAGCACCCGGTCGATGATCCGCGCGATCGCTGCGTCGGCGAAGAGCCGTTCGGTCCCGTCGACGACGACCAGCGAGCCGAGCTTCGGCTCCTTGTCGACGAACTCGTAATAGCGCACTAGCGTTTTGCGGCTAGGAAATCTGCCCGCGACTCGAGATCCGGGATGCTCTCGAAGTACGGTGGACGGATTACGCCGTACTCGGTGACGAACGCGGTGACGAGGCGGCCCGGCGTGACGTCGAACGCCGGATTGTAGACGTCGTCGGCTTCGTCGATCCGAACTTCGTCGGGGCGCCGTTCCTCGATCGGAATTGCGTCGCCGGAGCCGAGCGCAAAATCGAACGTCGATCGAGGCGCCGCGACGTAGAACGGGATTCCGTGATGCGCGGCAGCGATCGCAAGGCCGTAGGTCCCGATCTTGTTCGCGACGTCCCCGTTGCGTGCGATCCGATCGGCGCCCACAATTGCGAGCGCAATCTTCTTCTCACGCATCGCGAGCGCCGCCGCGGCGTCGACGATCAGCGTCGCCGGGACGCCGGCCGCTCGCAGCTCGTACATCGTCAGCCTCGCGCCTTGCAGCAGCGGCCGCGTCTCGCCGGCGAAGACGTGCAGCTGCTTCCCGGCGCGGTACGCCGCCACGATCGCGCCGAGCGCGGTTCCCGCGCCGCCGGTCGCGAGGGGCCCGGTATTGCAGTGCGTCAGCACGTTGCCCGCGCGCGGGAACAGCTCGATCGCGGCCTCCCCGATGAGGCGATCGACCTCGACCTGCTCGCGATGGATCGCCCGCGCCTCCTCGAGGTAGTCGCCGTCGGCGGAGGCGCGGACACGGTCGACGGCCCATGCGAGATTGACGGCGGTCGGACGCGCGTCGCGAATGCGAAGAAAGGCCCGCTCGCGTTCGGTGCCCTCGTGAAGCCGTGCGGCGAGCGCGCAGCCGTAAGCGCCGAAGATCCCGATCGCAGGCGCACCGCGAACCGCAAGCGTTTGAATCGCGTCGACGACCGCATCGACGGTCGTCGCGCGACGGATCAAGAGCTCAGCCGGAAGCGCGCGTTGATCGGCGTAGCCGACCGCGTCGCCATCCCAAAAGACCGCTTCGAGTGGAGGTTCTAGGCTCGGACGGGTTGTGGAACTTGTGCCGTGTAGCAGGTGCGGCAATAGACCGGACGATCACCTCGTGGCTTGAACGGGACGGTCGTATTGATTCCGCACGAAGCGCACACTGCCTCGAACATCTCGCGAGCCCCGGTCCCCAAACCGGTCCCGCCTTGCGCTCGTTGCGCTTTCCGCGCGTTGCGGCAATCGCGGCAACGCTGCGGTTCGTTTTCAAACCCCTTCTCGGCGTAAAACTGTTGTTCGCGAACTGTGAAGGTGAAGGCGGCTCCACAATCCTTGCACGATATGGACTTGTCTTCCAAAGGAACCTCCGGGACCGACGGGGGCTGGAAAACGACGAAACCCCTGGGCTTATACCGTAGGGCAGCAGTATAAGCGAGGCCCGTCCGCTTGGCAAGGAAGCGGCCTCGGGGACGGCTGCCTACCGCACGGCCAGCAGGGTAGCCGCTGCCAAGGCGGCCTCAAATCCCTTGTCGCCCCGGGCCGGATCGGCCCGTTCCTCGGCCTGGGCGCGCGATTCCGTCGTGAGGACGCCGAATCCAATCGGCTTTCCGTGCTTGAGCTGCACGTCCATTACCCCGCGCGCGCATTCGCCGGCGACGTATTCGAAGTGCGGGGTCTCGCCGCGGATCACGACGCCGAGCGCGACGCAGGCTTCGATCCCTCGCTCGAACGCCTTTTGCGCCGCAAGCGGGATCTCGAAGCAGCCGGGGACTTCGATCGTCTCGATCGTCGTCACGCCGCATTCGAGCAGCGCGCGGCGCGCGCCGTCCTCGAGCCAATCGGCGAGATCGCCGTAAAAGCGCGCGACGATCAACGCAAACGTGCGACCCGCCAACTGCGGTCGCGCGTCAGGATTTCGCGCTTGTAGCTTCATGGAAGACGTGTCCGAGCTTCTCCCGTTTCGTCTCCAAGTATCGAACGTTGAACTGGGTGGGCTCGGTCGCGAGCGGGATCCACTCCACGATCCTCAGACCGTACCCTTCGAGACCGTTGATCTTGCGCGGATTGTTGGTGAGGACCCGCATCTCGCGGACGCCCAGGTCGTGTAGGATCTGCGAGCCGATCCCATAGTCGCGTTTGTCGACCGGGAGCCCGAGCGCGAGATTCGCCTCGACGGTGTCGGCGCCGGCGTCTTGCAGCGCGTACGCGCGCAGCTTGTTGGCGAGACCGATCCCGCGCCCTTCCTGATGCAGATAAAGAAAGACGCCGCGACCTTCATGCGCGATCGTGGCGAGTGCGACGTCGCGCTGCGCGCCGCAATCGCAGCGTAAGGAATGCAAGGCGTCGCCGGTCATGCACTCGGAATGAACCCGAACGAGCAGATTGCGGCCGTCGCCGACCTCCCCGAGGACGAGCGCGACGTGGCAGACGTTGTCGATCTTGCTCTCGTACGCGAACCCGCGGAATTTTCCGAACGCGGTCGGCAGCTCGAATTCCGCGATCCGCTCGACGAGCTTCTCGGTCCGCATCCGGTAGGCGATCAAGTCCTTCACCGTCGTCAATTTCAGACCGTGCCGCTTCGCGAACGCTCGCAGCTTGGGAAGCCGCATCATCGTTCCGTCCTCGTCCATGATCTCGCAGATCACGCCGGCGGGATACAAACCTGCGAGCCGTGCAAGGTCGACGGCCGCCTCGGTCTGGCCGGCACGAACGAGCACGCCGCCGTCGCGCGCACGCAGCGGAAACGTGTGTCCCGGCCGCAAGAAGTCCGCCGGACGCGAGTTCGGATCGAGGAGCGCCTGAATCGTCGCGGCGCGATCGTGCGCCGAGATCCCGGTTGTCGTCCGCCCGCGCGCCTCGACGGAGACGGAGAACGCGGTCTCATGCACCGACGAATTCTCGCGGACCATCGGCGGAATCGCGAGCTCGTCGAGCCGCTGCGCGATCATCGGGACGCAGATCAGTCCGCCGGCTTCTTTGCGCATGAAGTTGATCGCTTCGGGGGTGACGAGCTGGGCCGCCATCACCAGGTCGCCTTCGTTTTCGCGGTCCTCGTCGTCGAGGACGATGATCATCTTTCCGCTGCGGACGTCGGCGATCGCCGACTCGATCGAGTCGACGGCGCTCGCCTCGATCTCGGCACGCAACCGCTCGGCGAGCGCGGGCAGCGCCTTCGAGAGCCGCTGCGCGGTGTCGAGCGCCGGGGACCGCCGGCCGGATCGTAGGAGCGAGATCGCTGCCTCGGTCAGCCCGGTTTGGTCGGCGAGCTCGGCGCCGGTGAGCCCGGCCGCCCGCATCGCGTCGTTCAAATCTTCGGAGAAGCGCTTCATCTTAGTTAAGACTAGGGACCGAACTTAACAGTTGTCAAGACGACTT
>JAFAMS010000315.1 GCA_019233165.1 Vulcanimicrobiota bacterium
CGAACGCGGCGCACTCCTCGAAGGGCATTTCAAACTCTCGTCGGGGCGGCACAGCGCGAGGTTCGTGCAGAAGTTTCGGATCCTCGAGCTTCCCTCGCTCGTCGAGCGGATCGCCGCCGCGCTGATCGAGCGCCTGCAGCTTCACGAAACGCCGACCGTCGTCGTCAGCGCTGCGGTCGGCGGGATCATCTTGGGCTATGAAGTCGCGCGTCAGCTCGGCGTTCCTGCGATCTTCGTCGAGAAGGAAGGCGGCGTCGCGACGTTGCGCCGGGGCTTCGCGCTCGGCGACAGCGACCGCGCGCTCGTCGTCGAGGACGTGGTCACCACCGGTCTCTCGGTCCGCGAAGTCCTCGACGTCGTCCGCCGCGCAGGCGCCCAGGTCGTCGCGGTCGGCGTGATCGTCCGCCGCGAGCCCGTCGATTTCGGCGTCCCCACCGTCGCATTGGTCGACGTCCCGGTCGAATCGTTTGCGCCGGCGGAGTGTCCCCTGTGCAAAGCCGGCGTCCCACTCACCGAGCCGGGTTCCCGCTTCTTGCGGTGAAGAAGGGCCGCAATGGAGACACCGGCCGATGCGATCGCCCGCCACGTCGTGCGCGAGGGACGCGCCTATCAGCCAGGGATCACGCTCGAAGCGGCGATGCGCGAGCACGGGCTCGAGCGGATCGTCAAGCTCTCCTCGAATGAGAACCCGCTAGGCGCTTCGCCGAAGGCTGCGGAGGCGCTCAAGCGACTCGAGCACCTGAGCATCTACGTCGACAACGACTATCACGAGTTGCGCGAAAAGCTCGCGGCCTACGTCGGCGTCCAGGCCGCAAACGTGATCGTCGGCCACGGCAGCAACGAGCTCCTCGAGCTGATGTTCGAAACCTTCGTCGAGGCGCGCGAGCGGGTGGTCATCGCGCGTCCGACGTTCTCGCTGTTCTCGCTGAAGGCGCGCTTGCGCGAAGCCGAGGTCGTCGAGGTCCCGCTGCGAGCCGGCGTTCACGATCTGCAGGCGATGCGCGAACGAATCAACGCAAACACCAAGCTGGTGATGATCTGCGATCCGAACAATCCGACCGGAACGGCGGTCGAGCCCGAAGCGATGGAGCGGTTCGCCGCGAGCCTCCCGCCGCGCGTCTTGCTCGTGCTCGACCAGGCATACCGGGAATTCATGCCGGAGCCGAGCGTCGACGGGATCGCGCTCGCGATGCGGCGGCCGAATACGCTCTGCTACCGGACGATGTCGAAGGCGTTCGGCCTGGCAGCGCTTCGCATCGGCTACGCGGTCGGCGCGGACGACGCAATCGCCTACATGCAACGCGTCCGGCTGCCGTTCAACGTAACGCGGGCATCGGTCGTCGCCGCGCTCGCAGCGCTCGACGACCGCGAGTTCGTGGAACGCAGCGTCGCAACGAACGCCGAAGGGCGCGCATATCTCGCCCGCGAGTTCGAACGGCTCGGGCTCTTCGCATTCCCGAGCGCGGCGAACTTCATCGCGCTGCAAGTCCCGGTCCCGAGCGACCGCGCGTATCACGAGCTCTTGATGCACGGGATCGCCGTGCGTTCCGGGGACGCGCTCGGGCTGCCGGGTTACCTTCGGATCACGGTCGGAACCGCCGACGAAAATGCGGCGGTCGTCGCAGCGCTCGGCGAACTCCTCGAGCGCTGGCGAGCTCCGGCCGGAGCGACCCCCTGAGCGTAGCGATCCGCCGCGGGGACGCGAACGATCGTCGGTTCGTCCTCGAGCTGGGAAAGCGCGTCGCGATGACGAGCGTTTCGCAGTTCCGGCAGGCGATGCCGGCGCTGGTCGAGCTCGCCTACGAACGGCTTCTCGATCTGATCTTCAACCAGTCCCACATCGTTCTGATCGCACAAGAGGAGCGCCGGGCGGTCGGGTTCTTGCTGCTTCTCGACACGCTCCCCGACGAAGTTTCGATGGCGCCGCAAGCGTTCGTCGCCTATATGGCCGTCGAGGAGGACGCCCGCCGTCAAGGGATCGGACGCGCGCTCTTGAACGCCGCTGAGACGGTCGCGCGCGAACGCGGTCTTCCGACGATTGCGATGATGGTAACGGAGACGAACCTTCCCGCACTCGAGCTTTATTACTCGAGCGGATATCCCACTGAACGAAGGCTCTTGTGCAAGGAGCTCTGAACCAGCGAACGGTCCGGCGGATCCTCGGCACCGCCTGGGGTCTGTTGCTGCTCGCGCTCGCGCTGTGGCTCTCGACGCGGATTCCGCGTACCGTC
This sequence comes from Vulcanimicrobiota bacterium, assembly GCA_019233165.1. Classification (GTDB taxonomy): domain Bacteria; phylum Vulcanimicrobiota; class Vulcanimicrobiia; order Vulcanimicrobiales; family Vulcanimicrobiaceae; genus JAFAMS01. The sequence continues at coordinate 2,232 of JAFAMS010000315.1, forward strand.
TCGGTCTTCTTGACCGCCGCCGTGATCGCGCTCGGCGTCCATCCGGTGACGAAGATGCTCGAGAAGCGGATGAGCCGCCCGCTCGCGATCGCGATCGTCTACCTGCTTTTGCTCGGCGCCACCGTCGTCGTCGCGCTGCTCGTCGTTCCGACTGCAGTCGGCCAGACCGCGGTCGTCATCGGCGACTTACCGGATCGGCTCCAGGCGTTCGAGCGCTGGGCGAACGGAATGCAAGGAACGATCGATGCCCGCTTCGGTAAGGGCGCGCTCCCGTTGGGGATCACCGATATCCGCGCCGCGATCTCGGAACGCGTCTCGGCCTGGGGCGCGCTCGCGCTGGCGTCGCTCGGCGGGATGCTGTTCGGTACGCTGACCGCGCTCTTCGTCGCGATCTCGGCGATCATACTCTCGATCTTCTTTCTGGCGAGCGGCGAGCAGATCCGGCGGCAAATGCTGTCGATCGTGCCGCATTCTCGCGAGCACGAAGTCGCGCAAGTCCTCGATGAAGTCGTCCACATCTTCGGCGGCTTCGTCGCAGGTCAAGCGATTCTGTGCGCGATCACCGGCGTTGCGATCTGGGCGTTCTGCGCGATCTTGGGGTTCAAATTCGCCCTCCTCGTCGGCGTTTTCTCGGGACTCGCCTACGCGGTTCCGTTCGTCGGAATGCTGGTCGCGCAAGTCGTCGGCGCCGTCCTCGCCGCACCGCAAGGCTGGGGAATGGTCTGGTGGGTGACGATCGTGATCTTCGTGATCTCACGCATCTCAGACAACATCTTGGTCCCGAAGATCATGGCGCCGCACGTCGGCGTCTCGCCGATCGCCGTCATGTTCGGCGTCTTCGCAGGCGGCGAGCTCTTCGGTCTCCCGGGTCTCGTCCTCGGCATTCCGGCGGCCGCGATGGCAAAAGTGCTGTGGCGAATCTTCGTCCGTCCGTGGCTGTCGCGCCACGACATCGGCCCGCGCCCCGCCGAGATGCGTGCCGAACAGCTCGCCCCCGGCGAGCGCGAGATCGAGATCGAGATCCACGAGACGGTTATCGAGCGCCCGGCTTAACGGGAAACGAAGGCGAAGCCCTCGGCGATCGCATCGAGAAACTGATGACCGCCGTCGTGTCCCGCATCGTCGAGGAGCATGAGTTTGCTTGTGGTCCAATTCTGCGACAATCGCCAAGCCGTTTCAAGCGGACTGCTGACGTCGTACCGTCCGTGAACCATGAACCCGGGGATGCCGTTCAAGACGGAGGCATCTCGTAGAAGCTGATCCTCCGTTAAGAAAGCAGCGTTGGACCAGTAATGTGTGACGAGGCGTGCGAATCGTAACCTGAAGTCGGGGTCTTCAAATCGGGGATTCGGACGAAAATTCGGCGACAGCGAGACGTGGGCGTCCTCCCACGCGCACCAGTGCCGAGCCGCTTCTGCTCGAATCGCGGGATCGGGATCGTACAGAAGCGTCGCGTACGCTTCAACCAAGGGTCGCGCTCGCAGCGTCGATGGGATGAAGCCGGCGAAGCGATCCCACTGTTGCGGGAAGATGCGGCCGACGTCTTGCGTGAGCCACTGCACTTCGCGGCGCGACGTCGTCGTCACGAGACCGAGAACGACGCCCTCAACGCTATCGGGATGCGCTTGCGCGTACGCTAGCGCCAGCGTCGACCCCCACGACAGACCGAGCACGGTCCACTTCGAGATGCCGAGATGGAGACGCAGCTTCTCGATGTCGGCGATGAGGTGCTGCGTCGTGTTAGCCGCTAGATCATCCCTGGAATCACCGACGAGCGGCAAGCTCCGACCGCAACCTCTCTGATCCATCAGTACTGCCCGGTACCTTGCGAGGTCGAAGAGATTGCGCGAGCCGGCGGAGCACCCGCTGCCGGGACCGCCGTGGAGGTAGATCGCCGGCTTTCCGTTTTCGTTCCCGCAACATTCCCAATAGACGCGATGCCCGTCTCCGACGTCGAGCATCCCTTTCTCGAACGGCTCCGCCATAGCGACGCTACTCTTGAACCGTGCGGCGTTCCATGAACTCGGGGGCGCTTACGCCGCAAATCGTTAAGACGTTGGCGAGAACCGAGCGCGTTGCGAGCGAGAGAGCGAGACGCGCCGCGCTCGTCTCGGGGTCGTTGCGGTCGACGATCGTACACGACGTGTAGAATTGGTGAAAGTCGCTCGCGACCTCGCGCGCATACGTCGAGAGGTGATGCGCGGCGTGGAGTTTCGCCGCGCTCGCGACGACGCGCGGCCAGTCGGCGAGGCGGCGCGCCAGGGCGAGCTCGGCCGGATGCACGAGACGGTCGAGATAGCGCCCGGCTTGGGCTTCGTCGACGAATGCCGCGGTCGCCGGATCGGAGCGCGCGTGGGCGATCAGCGATGCAATCCTTGCGTGACCGTATTGCACGTAATAAACCGGATTCTCGTTGCTCTGCTTGAGTGCGAGCTCGAGGTCGAACGTGAGCGGCGACTCCGGCGCGAGCATGATGAAGAAGAAGCGCGCCGCATCGACTCCGACCTCGTCGACGATCTCGTCGAGCGTCAGAATGTGGCCGGCGCGTTTACTCAGCGAGACCGTCTCGCCCGCGCGAACGAGCGTGACTTGCTGCGCGATCAAGACCTCGATCGAGACGTCGGAGCCGGCCCACTCGAGCGGCCCTTCGAGCCCAAGCTCTTCAAGACGCGCCAGGATCGCGGTGAAGCCAGACTTTCCGTACAGACGCTTCCAAAGCTCGGCCATCGTTCGGACGCGCGCGACGTAGCCGTGGTGATCGGGGCCGAGGATGTCGATCGCGTGGTCGGCGTGCCGGAACTTCGCGAAGTGGTAGATGATGTCGGCTCCGAAGTAGGTCGGCCGCCCGTCCGATCGACGCAAAATTCGCGCCTTGTCCTCTTCGGCGGAGACTTCGGGGCTGAGCGCAATCGCGTCGCCGTCGCGCACGGTGAGACCTTCGCTTTGGAGCAGCTCGATGATCGCATCGACGAGCCCGGCTTGATGGAACGTGCGCTCGCTCTGAAAGAAGAAGTCGACGCCGAAACGCCGCGCGCTCGCCTGCTGCTCTGCGACGATCCGGTCGCGCCCGAATTTTCCGAAGAACCACAGATCGTCCGGTTCGAGGTTTTCAACGCTGCGCAGGCGCTCGCGCTCGGCGAGACTCCACATCTCGGGTGAGAGAGCGTCGAGGTCTTTCGCGATCGCGACGACGTAATCGGCCGGAT
>JAFAMS010000430.1 GCA_019233165.1 Vulcanimicrobiota bacterium
TGATCGACTCGCGATCGACGAGCTGCGCGACCGCGGCCTTCGTCATCGCGACGACGACCTCACGGTCGAGCTCGACCGCCTTGTGCAGAATCCGTTCGGCGATCCCCATCGCCAGCTTCACGAGCTCGCCTTCGGCGCTTTCGATGATCTTGTGGCGCTCGACGCGCGCCATGTCGATGAGGCCGCGCATCGTCGAGAGCATCTCTTCCATCTCGCGCTCGGCGGCCTCGCAACCCTCGGCATGTCCGCGTGTGTGGCCTTCTTCACGAGCCTTCTCGCTGACGCCGGTCGCACCGGATTGCGCCGACTCGACGATCGTGCGCACTCGCGCCCTGGCATCCTCGACGAGCGCTTCCGCGTCGGCGGAGGCGGTATCGATGAGCTCGGCGGCTTCGCGATGGAGCGCCTGCCAATCGATCGGCTGGCTCGCCGGCGTTTCGGGGAAGACGGGTTCGGGTGCTACCTGGAGGTCGACGACCTCGGCGAAACTCTCATCCTCGTACGGCGCCTTGCCGTTCTGCGAAGCCGATCCGGCGTGCGGGCGTCCGACGACGTACTTTTCGTCGGTGTGCGGGGCGTTCTTGACGACTCGACCCACAGCCTAGACCAGCTGGTCTTCTTTGCCGCCGCGCGCGATGACGATCGTACCCTGTTCCTCGAGCGTGCGGATGACGTCGACGACCGTCTGCTGCGCCTTGCCGACGTCGCGCATCCGCGTCGGCCCGAGGAGATCGATCTCTTCTCGGAGCGTCTGCGACGAACGAGACGACATGTTCTTGAAGACGAGAGCTTTGAGGTCGTCGTTCGCCGTCTTGAGGGCGAGCGCGAGGTCCTTGCCGTCGACTTCTTTGAGAACGCGTTGGATCGAACGGTCGTCGAGATTGATGATGTCTTCGAAGACGAAGAGGAGATTCTTGACTTCGGTGGCGATCTCGGGATCGCGCTTGGCGAGCCCGTCGAGAATGTTGCGCTCCGTCTCGCGATCGACGTATTGCATGACCTGGGCGAGCGATTGCACGCCGCCGGCCTTGGTGAAGTCGCCGCCCGTGATCGTGAGGCGCCGGCCCAGCAGCTCGTCGAGCTGCTCGAGTACTTCCGGCGCCGTCTTCTGCAGAATCGCGATCCGCATCGCGACTTCGGATTGCAGCTCGGGCGTCAGCTGCGAGAGCACCGCGCCGGCCTGCTCCGGCGACATGTAGACGAGGATCAGCGCGATCGTCTGCGGGTGCTCGTCTTGAATGAATTCGAGCAGTTGCCCGGGCTCGGCGTTCTTGATGAGCTCGAGGGGGTTGCCATGCTTGAGCGCCGCGAACAGTTTGTTCGTCATGTCATCGGCTTGACCGGTGCCGAACGACCGCTCGAGGATCTCCTTGGCGTACTCGATCCCGCCCTCGTTGATGTACTTGAGGGCAATCGCGCGTTGGTACGCTTCTTGGATGACGGCGTCGCGCTTCTCGATCGGTACGGTCGAGATCTTCGCGATCTCCAGGACGACGCGCTCGACCTCGTCTTGCCGTAAGAACTTGAAGATCGTCGAGGAAAGCTCGAGACCCAGCGTGATCATCAAGATCGCCGCCTTCTCGGGTCCCGGAATCTCGAGTGCGAGCGAGCTAAGCCCATGATCGAGCTCGAGCCCACCGGCGCTCGTAGGAGCAGCAGCAGCGCCCACCTTGATGATTGGGCCTTCAGAGAGCTCCATGCCTAAATCCCCGAGAGCGCGCCAAAAGACGCCGGTGCCATTGGGAGTTCTTTACGGTGCGTGCGCCCCGTCATCATTCGGCCATCCAGAGTTTTAACAGTTTGGCGATGCTTTCGGGGTTTTCTTGTGCGACCGTCGTCACGTATTCGACCATTTGCTCGCGCGTGAGATCGGCCGCGGACCGGATCGGAGCGGCGAGCCCCGGCGGCTGATCGAGCATCGGATGCTCCTGGAAGGGCGGTAGCTCTTCCGCCAGCGTCGAGTCGAACGTCGGCAGCTCTTCGGGTGCGTGGAAGGCCGGACGGCGGGAGCGCCGCAGCGCGACGGCGCCGGCGCCGACCGCGATGAGGAGGGCGATCACGCCGAGTGCGATGAGGACGGAGACCGGGACGCCGAGCACTTGCGGTCCGACGCCCGCGACGCCCGTCGCGCGCCCGGCTTCCGCCGAGACGGCCGGGTTGAACGGAATCGCTTCGACCGAGACGACGTCGCCGCGCGTAAGGTCGATCCCGGCTGCGGCGCTCACGACGTTGCGAATCTTGGTCACGTCGGCGGCGGCGATCTGGTACGGTGCGTTCGGATCGGTCGTCGGCACGGCGTTCGTCGGAACGTTGACGAGGACCGCGACGCTGACCCGGGTCACCTTACCGGGCGCGTCGATGTGCTTGGCGTTGCTCTCGGTGATCTCGTAATTGCGCGTCGTCTTGTTCTTGTTGTAGCGCCCGTTTTGCGCCGTCTGCAGCCCTTGATAGGTGCCGATGACATTCGTCGTCGTTCCGGGGACGCCGACCGCAGGCGAACGGTTCGGCACGTTGCCGTTGTACGACTCGCGCTCGGTCTGCTCGGAACGGACGGTCCCTTGAGGTGCGAAAGATTTCGTGTCGCTGGTCGTCGTGTCGAAATTCATGTCGACCGCGACGCGCGCCGCCGAGCGGCGCGGTCCGAGCGTTTGATCGAGCATCCCTTGGATGCTCTGCTGCAAGCCGGACTCGTAGCGTTCTTTGGCGATCAACTGCTCTTGGGTGAGTTGTAACGCGTTCGCTTGCGCCTCGGCCGCGCTCGAGCCGGCGGCGGGACGCGGAACGAGGATGTTGCCGTCCTGGTTCACGATCGTCACGTTTTCAGGCTTGAGGCCTTCGACCGCGTAGGCGACGAGATCGGTGATCCCTTGCACCTGCGCCGAATCCAGGTTCAGTCCGGGTTTCATTTTGATCGCGACGGACGCCGTGACCGGCATCTGCGTCGAGCTGTAGAGCGTTTGATCCGGGGACGCGATGTGCACGCGCGCCGACTGGACTTGCGAGAGCCCGTCGATCGTTCGCTGCAATTCGCCTTCGATCGCGCGCGTCTTGGCGATCTTCTCTTGGAAATCGGTCATCCCGAGGTTCGTGCGATCGAACAACTCGTAGCCGGTTCCGCCGCCCTTGAGAACGTTCGAACCGGCGACCTCTACCCGCTCTTGATAGACGCTCTCTTGGGGTACTTTCACCGTCGTGCCGGCGTCGGTCAGTTGATACGGAACCTTGTCGTCTTTCAGCTTCTGCGTTACCGACGCCGCGTCTTCGGCTGAGAGGTTCGAGAAGAGAACGACGTACTGCTCGCGATGGAGCGGTCCGTACAGCGTCGCCCACGCACCGACTCCGATGACGAGCGCGACCGCGATCAGGCCGAGGATGAGGCGTTGCGCGGAGTTGAGATTTGCAAGCGCTTCACGCGTTCTGGCGCTGAAATCTTGCCACGTGGTCGTCAACCGATCCAAGAGACACCTATGAGCGGACTCGTCATACCGATGAGCCCAATGAGTGGCCTACCATGGCGAAAAAGGTCGAACGTCCTTGCTTCGACCGTACGGTAAGTGTATCGGCTTCGCCGTCGACGCGCCATACCTAGCGGCTCCTCGACCAAATGTGAGGCCGGTTCCCCGTTACCGGAACAAGCCCGTTCTGCCCTAACCGTTCGAGAACCCGCCCGCCCGGCCGCTCATACGGCTAGCTGCGAGCGCTCCGGGCCGACGGAGACGTGCTCGATCGGCACCCCGAGCAGCTCTTCGAGCCGAGCGACGTAGCGGCGCGCCGCAGAAGGCAAATCCGTGATGCGGCGCACGCCTCGAACATCGTCGCTCCAGCCTTTGTGCCACTCGATCTCGGTCGAAAGCGAGGCTTCGCCTAGCGCCGCGACGCCGGCAGCGCGGCCGCCGACGCGATACCCGGTGACGATGCCGATTCGCTCGAGTCCGCTGAGGACGTCGAGCTTCGTGAGGGCGACCGCATCGAGGCCGTTGAGCGCGACGGCGTAGCGCGCCGCGACGGCGTCGAACCAGCCGCAGCGCCTGGGGCGCCCGGTCACCGTCCCGAACTCGCCCCCGGCGGTGCGAAGGCGCTCGCCGGTCTCGTCAAGCAGCTCCGACGGAAAGGGCCCCGCGCCGACCCGGGAGCAGTAGGCCTTCGCGATTCCGACGACGCGACCGATCGCCGTCGGGCCGATCCCCAGGCCGATCGTCGCCGCCCCGGCGATCGTATGCGAGCTCGTCACGAACGGGTACGTCCCGAAGCCGACGTCGAGCATCGTCCCTTGGGCACCCTCGGCGAGGATTCGCTTCCCGGCGGTGAGGGCGTCTTGGACGAAGGCGACGCCGTCGACGATATGCGGCGCGAGCCGCTCGGCGAGTTCCTCCGCTTCGGTGAGGCAGCCCTCGGCGCCGCGCGCGCGCAGCTTCTCGACGAGACGCGGGCGTTCGAGGAGGTCGGCGAAGACGATCCCGGCACGTGCCGCCTTGTCGACGTAGGCGGGCCCGATCCCGCGGCCGGTCGTCCCGATCGCCGCCGATCCCCGAGCGGCCTCGGCCTTCCGGTCGGCCTCCACATGATAAGGAAAGACGACGTGGGCGCGGTCCGAGATCTTGATCCGGCGGATGTCGATCCCCAGGCCCGCCAGCGCTTCGAGCTCCTTCACGAGGCCTGCAAGACTTACGACCGTCCCGCTTCCGACGAAGAGCTCGGTCTCGGCGACGAGGACGCCCGAGGGGACGATCCGCAGCGCGAGCTTCCGGTCGCCGACGACGAGCGTGTGGCCGGCGTTGTCGCCGCCACCGAAGCGCGCGACGATATCGGCGTGCGCTGCCATCACGTCGACGACGCGCCCCTTCCCTTCGTCGCCCCATTGAATCCCCACGACGACGGTCACGGTGCCGCGCATCGTGCGCCTATTCGCCTAAGATCTCGAGATCGCTCGTCGGTGCGGTCGGGAGCGCGGGGACGCCGTTGAACGCGGTCATGACGAACTCGCTGAAGAGCGCGTTCGGCCAGCCGAAGTCGGCGCGCGTGAACTTCGAGGGATCGTTCGGATTGAACGCTTCGTGCAAGACGTGGTCGCCGGTGTCCGATGCGAGCAGCTCGCCCAAGACGTCGCGCTTCTCCCCCTCGGTCGCCGCGGTCAATCCTTGCATCACGAGCGCGAGCGGCCATACCCAACCGTCGTTGGTGTGAGCGCTCCCTATCCCGCGGGCGACCGAGCCGGTGTAGTAGTACGGGTTGTCTTTGGAGAGCAAGTATCTGCGCGTGTTGAGGTACACGGTGCCGGTCGTCTTGGTGTAGCCGATGTACGGCGCGGAAAGCAAACTGGGGATGTTCGCATCGTCCATGAGAACCGCGTGCCCGAGCCCGTCGACCTCGTATGCGTACACGTATCCGTAGTTCGGCATGAAGACGAGGCCGTATTCTTGGATCCCGTTGTTGACCTCGGTTCGCAGCGCTTTGGCGCGCTGCGCTTTGATCAGGTTGCGATAGACGGCCCGCTCGATCTCTTCCAACTCGCCGAGTGCGACGACCGCCATCATCTCCGACGGGATCAGATAATGATAGACGCACGCGTCGTCGGAGGGACGGAAACCGCTCCAGATCATCCCCGTATACTTGACGGGGCTTCCTTTGCCGCCGTCCTTGAGCTCGCGATGGGTGTAATGCGAGTTCCGCGGATGATCTTGCTCGCGTTCCATCGTCTCGAGCGCCTTATCGAGACCGAGCGAGAGGTCGCCGGTGAAGATCGATGCATCGCCCGTGACCTTCCAATACGTCCATGCCAGGACGATCGGATAGGCGAGCGAGTCCAGCTCGAATTTTTGCTCCCAGACGCGATAGTCGAGCGTAAACGCGTTGGCGTAGGGATCGACCTGCAGATATTTTCCCATCCGCGCGATGATCGCGCGCAGCAATTTCTGCGTCTCGGGATCGTCCTTCGCAAAGTAGAGATACGGCCTCACTTGCGCGCTCGCATCGCGCAGCCACTCGGCCGGAATGTCGCCGGTCTTCACGTACGCGGTTCCGTCGGAGGCCATCGTCGTCTGTCGCGACGTGTTCAAAAGGGCGGCGCGGAACATCGCTTCGAGCCGGGGGCTCGAAGGGTTGCGATAGTCTGCCGCCGCCCTGGCGACCGATTCGAGCTCGAGCGCCCGGACCAAGAGGGGTGCCGCCGCCATGGCCGCGGCACACAGAAGCGCCGCGACGCGGATAACGATCTTCCGCATCGGGAAGCTCTCTTCGGCGGCGGGGGCTCGTCGCTCCCGTCAGCAAGGCGGCTCGCGAGCGATGAGCTCGATCACGATTCGCGTTCCACCGAGCGGCGAACGCTGCGCACGAACGTTCCCGCCGCAACGTTCGACAAGCCGCCGAACGAGCGCTAGTCCGAGACCGCTCCCGCCCCGGCGCGCGTCGCGCGCCCGATATCCGAGCTCGAAAACGGCGTCGAGCTCGTCGTCCGGAATTCCGGGACCGTCGTCGTCGATCGTCGTGACGACCGTCGAGCTATCTTCGCCACGCGAGGCGCCGATCGCGATCGTCCCGTTCGGACGGCCGTGGTCGAGCGCGTTCCCGACGACGTTGAGGCAGACGTGCGTCAGATCGTCGCGTCCGATCGCGACGAACGTCGCATCCGGCAGCCGGCACTTGACGGCGCAACCGCGCATCCGCGGTTCGAGGGGCGCAAGCGCTTCTTCGATCGTCTCACGCAGCGGCACGCAGTCCTCGCTTGCAAGTCGCGTCGAGCTCAGATCGAGCAGCGAGATTCGATACATTCCGTCGACCAGCCGGGAAAGGCGAAGCGCCTCGCCGCGCGCGATCTCGAGGTACCGCCGCCTCGCGCCGGCGGCCGGACGCTCGTCAAGGACGGTTTCGAGAAATCCTCGGATCGACGTGAGCGGCGCGCGCAGCTCGTGGCCGACGATCGAGAAGAACTCGAACTTCTCGCGCTCCCGCTCCCCTCGCGCGAGCGCCGCACGCATCTCGCGCTCGAGCTCGAGATTCGAACCGACGCTTGCCAGGGTCCAGCCTCCATCGAGACCAACGCCGAGCGCGGCGGACAGCGCCCCGCTCGCACGCGCCAGCGTCGCGCGGCAGTCGGGCGCCGCGCCGGTTCGAGGCGATCCGGCCAGCGCGACCGAGAACAAGAGCGAGCGCGGCTCGTGCGCGAGCAGATCGCCGGAACGCACGGCTCGCGCGCCGACGGTTGCGAACGCGGAGCTTGCGCAGCGCTCGAAGCGCAGAGCTGCCGCCCGGCCGTCGCGCCATGCGATCCGCTCCAATTCGCCCAGCCGCATTACGAGAAGCGGAACGGGGCGCTGGGGACCGAGTCGTGCGAGGCGCCCCGCGAGCCCCTTTGCCGTGAGGACCGCGACGCGGCGGCTCACGGCGGTTGGGCGAATTTGTATCCGAAGCCGTGCACCGTTGCGATTGCAGTGCCGAGCGCGCGACGTTCTTCGATCTTCGCGCGCAGACGACGAACGTGAACGTCGACCGTCCGCTCGTCGCCGTCGAAATCGAATCCCCATACCTTCTCGAGCAGCGTCGCGCGCGAGAGCGCGACTCCGGGATTCGAAGCGAGCTCGAGCAGAAGTGCGAACTCACGCGGCTTGAGCCCGACATCGTCGCCGTCGACTCGCGCCTCGCGCGCCGCCTCGTCGATGACCAGACGGCCGAAACGAAGGACGCGCGGCGAGCTTTCGAAGGCGACCCCGCTGCGCCGTAAGACCGCGCGAACGCGCGCAACCATCTCACGCGGTGAAAACGGCTTTGTGACGTAGTCGTCCGCACCGATCTCAAAGCCGACGACGCGGTCGA
>JAFAMS010000465.1 GCA_019233165.1 Vulcanimicrobiota bacterium
TTACAGAGCACCCCCGGGGGGGTATTATGGGGTCTGTTTCTTTGGGACGGGGTACTGCTTCGCCGTGCCATCCAACCAAGGGAACCTCGTAGAGGGAGGGCGCGCCCAACGCGCCATCGCGGCGAGACGCCCGCAGCACGAGGAAAAGCTGCCGGCACAGAGTTCGCCGTTAGGTCGGGGACGCAGACCGTGCAGCGCACGCGCCAGCCGACGAGCCTGGAGGTGGGATTTCCCAACCAAGCATCCGAGGAGACTAGACGGTAATTGGAAGCACTCGGTACGCACATTCTGTGCGAGCTCTCGGGATGTGACGCAAGCATCCTCACCGATGTGGAAGGCGTCGAACAGATTTTGAAAGACGCGGCGCTTAAGGCGAACGCGACGATCCTCACAACGGCCTTCCACCGATTTCAGCCCCACGGCGTGTCCGGGGTAGTGGTTATCGCCGAATCGCATCTTTCGATTCACACGTGGCCGGAGACCGGTTACGCGGCGATGGACTTCTACACGTGCGGCGAGCATACGGATCCTTGGGCGGCGTGCGAGCATGCGGCCAAGATGCTCAAGGCGCGCTCGATGCGAACGACCGAAGTCAAACGCGGGATCGAAGCGCGCAAGCGCGAGTACACGCACGTCGTGACGGCCGATGCGGAGTCGCGCGTGATGACGCGCCGGAGGCGGTCGGCCTAGAGAAGCGAACGGACCGGGCGTGGCTCACCACGCCCGCGTCAGTGCCTGGGTTCTGCTCCTGTTTTCTGCCGCCGCCCTTTCAGCGTGCGGAGGCGGCGGTTCATCGAGTCCCGCCGGACAACCGTTTTCGCCGATTCCTACGACGGCGACGCCGAGCGTCACGTCGACACCCGCGCAGTCGAATGCGAACGTGCAAGTCGGCTCGTCTTCGGTTTCAACATCCGTCGGGGCCGGCGGGGTAACGGCGAACGTCTCGTTTCCGCCGGCGTCGGGCCCCGGTGCGACGTTGCAACTCTTTGCGGGGACGACGCTGCCCGCCGGTTTGCCGCAAGTGCAGGACGTGCTGCGCGCGCCGAAGAGCGCGAGCGCGGTTCTCTACGTGCAAATCACGTCCTCGCAGAACGCCGCGCTGACGGCGATGCCGAGCTTTAGCTCCAACGCTGCGATCAACGGCATCGCCGTCTTCTCGCCCGGCGCGAAGGCCTGGAACTACACCTCCTACTCCGCGCAGGGTGGCGGAGCGTTCGGCGCGCCGGCAAGCTTCCAGCTCTCCGCGGGAGCGTCGTATTTCTTCGCGCTCTTTACCGGCGTTCCGAACACGCCGACCCCGTCGCCGACTCCCTCTCCGACGCCGTCACCATCTCCGACTCCCTCGCCGACGCCCACGCCCTCGCCGACGCCGCCGGCCGGAGCGCCGACGCTGGCGCCGATCGGCCAGGCGCCGAACGGCGGTTACGGACCGTACGCCGTTGCGAACGCGTTCCAGTTCCCCGTGCAAAGCGGCTACAACGGAGCGGGCGTCACCGTCGCGATCGTCGGCGATGCGCCTCCGGCGCAAAGCGATCTGAATGCCTATCTCACGCAGTTCGGGATCTCGGGCGTTTCGTATCAGGTGGTCAACGTCGACGGCGGCGGTAACGCGAACAACGACGTCGAGGGAGCGCTCGACGTCGAGACCGTTGCCGGTCTTGCGCCCGGAGCGGCGATCCTGTTTTATGCGGTCCCGGATCTGCAGCTGAATCACTTCATCGACGCCTACAACCAGATCGTTTCGGACGGGCGCGCGAGCGTCGTGAGCATCTCGTTCGGCTCGTGTGAGCTCGCCGCCAACGACGCCGCGCAGATGATGCAGAACGCGATCTTCGGGCAAAACGCACCGCGCGGGGTCGCGTTCTTGGCCTCGACCGGCGACACGGGATCGGAGTGCTACGGCGGTCCGAACGCCAACCAGCTGCAACACGGCGTAAACTATCCGGCGAGCGATCCCAACGTCATCGGAGCCGGCGGGACGCAAGGCGTGCCGACGAGCTGCGTCATCCATGGGATTGGCGGGATCGGCCTGGCTCAAGCTTGGAACGACAATTGTCAGCAAGGGCACATGCAGGAAGCGACCGGGGGCGGGGTCTCGCAAGCGTATGCGCCGCCGTCGTATCAAGCCGGGCATGGATTCTCGTCGACGAATCGCAACGTCCCCGACATCGCGTTGCCTGCCGTCGTCGCCGCCACGTACTATCAGGGAGGCTGGCAGCTGATCGGCGGAACGTCGTGGAGCGCACCCGAGGCGGCGGCGTTGACCGCGGAGATCTACGAATACTGCCGTACGTCGATCGCGAATCCGGCGTCGCTGTACTACAATGCGGCGTTTGCGAAAAATCAATTCGCCAACGACTTCATCGACGTCACCACCGGAAACAATCAGTTCGGCGGGGACGGCGTCTTCTTCTCGGCGGCGACCGGCTTCGACAACGTCAGCGGGATCGGAATTCCGCTCGGGGTGCCGATCGTGCAGACGATCTGCCCGAATCGCGTCCTTTCATCCGTCGCGGTCGCGAGTCGCGGGCCCGCGACGACCGTGCGCCACGCCGCGGCCGTCCCGACGATCGTCCACAACGTTCGCGACCTGCGCGGCGCGCAAGATCTCGGGCGCCGGGCGGAGACGGCACCGGTTCGGGTCGTCCTCATGCTGCGCAATACCGATTCGCTCGCGCAGGACGAGCAGGTCGTGATCCAACAGCTGACGGCGGCGGGTTTCACCGTGGTGGGACGATTCGCGAACCACCTCGTGATCGATGCAACCGCGCCAAGTTCCGTCGTCGCGGCCTACTTTCAGACCGAGATTCACGACGTCTCCTTGGCGCGGGGCAGTTCGGGTTATGCAAACGTCTATCCGAGCGTCGTCCCGGCCCCGCTCGCCCCGTACGTTCTGGGAGTACTGACCGACACCGTCAGTCAGGTGCGCCCGATTTCGCGGCGGTAAGGATGCCGAAGACCGAACGCTGGCAATGGTACGTCGAAGAATTCTCGGCGACCGAACAGCATCACCACGCGCTCGAAGAGACCTATTACAGCGGGAAGACGCCATTCCAATCGGTTGCGGTCGTCCGCAGTGCGACCTTCGGGAAGATGCTGATCCTCGACGGGGACACGCAGAGCTCCCAGGCCGACGAGCGGATCTATCACGAGACGCTCGTCCACCCCGCGCTCGCCGCCGCGAGCGATCGCTCGAGTGTGCTGATCCTGGGCGGCGGCGAGGGAGCGACGCTGCGTGAAGTTCTGCGTTCGCCGGACGTACGCTCCTGCACGATGGTCGACATCGACGGCGAAGTCGTCGCGCTCTCCAAGCGCTATCTTCCCGAGTGGGGCGCCGCCGCGTGGGACGACGCGCGCGCCGACGTCGTGATCGGGGACGCGCTCGCGTTTCTACGCGAACGAGAGCAGACGTTCGGCGTAATCGTCTCCGATCTTACCGAACCGCTTCCCGACTCGCCTTCGCACCCGCTCTTCAACGGCAACGTCTTTCGAGACATCAAAGCGCGCCTCGCAGACGGCGGCGTCTACGTCCTCCAGGCTAGCACCGCCGGCTTTCACAACATGGCCCTTCACGCGAAGATGGCCCGCACGTTGCGCGGCTTTTTCGTCCACGTCCGTTCGTTTTACACGCACGTTCCGGCGTTCGACAACGATTGGGCTTTCTTGGCCTGCAGCGACCGAAGCGATCTCGCCGCGCTGGACCCGGCGACGATCGACGCCTACGTGGCAAAGCTCCGCGGCGAAAACTATTTCTACGACGCCGAAACCCACCGCCGTCTCTTCGCTCTCCCCCTCTACTTAAGAAGAGAACTCGCCAAAGCAGGGGAGACGTTCTAGGGAGCCAAGCGCGGCTTCATGGCGACGATCGATCAGGAACACGCGCTGCGCGAGTTCGCCGAGCAGCGCGGCAACTTCGTCGAGCATCTCGACCTCCGGCTCGAAGAGGTCGGCGAGGGCACCGCAAAGATGCGGCTTCCGTATCGGTCCGAGGTAACGAACGGGACCGGCGCCGTGCACGGCGGCGCGATCGTCTCGCTTTGCGACACGTGCTTCTACATCGCGCTCGCCTCGATCTACGGGAACGAGCAGATGACGACGACGGCGCAGCTCGCGTGCAACTTTCTCGCCCCGGCGCTTCCTCCGAACGACCTGATCGCCGAAGCCCGCGTCCTCAAAGCCGGACGGCGAATCGTCTATGGCGAGGTGTACGTGCGCAGCGGGGAGCGGCTGGTCGCGCACGCCACGCTGAACTTCCTCAACACGAACTCCGAGCAAGGGTGAACGCCGCGGTCAACCTGCGCCGGACGGCGCTATACGACGCGCACGTCGCGCTGCGCGCTCGAATGGTTCCGTTCGGCGGCTTCGAGATGCCCGTCCAATACGGCGGCGTCATCCGGGAACACGATGCCGTGCGCGAGCGCGCCGGGCTCTTCGATCTCTCGCACATGGCGCAGTTCGCCTTGCACGGCGCCGAGGTCGGCGCTTGGGCGGACGCGCTCACCGTCAACAACGTCGCGACGATGAAGCCTTGGCA
>JAFAMS010000444.1 GCA_019233165.1 Vulcanimicrobiota bacterium
ACGCGGGGTCGAGTGGAATCTGACGCGCGGCTTCTACCGCCTGGTCGTCGACGCCAAGACCGACGCGATCCTCGGCGCGACGCTCGTCGGCTACGAGGCCGGCGAGATCGTCCACACGATCCTCGCCCACATGCAAGCGGGCTCGACCTGGCACGCCCTCGACCAATCCGTCCATATCCACCCGACGTTCAACGAAGCACTCCCGACCCTCGCACGACAGCTGCTCTAATCAAGCGCGGTTTTCCGCGGGCGGGTGCGGGTACTAAGCATTGTGCATTTCGGTGGGTTGTTCGGGTTCGGAGAGAACGAGAAACGCGCGCCCGCCGCGCCACCTTCGGTCGAGCCGATCGTGGCGTACCGCTCCTGGCGCGTCGGCAAAGAAGAGATGCTGATCAGCGCCACGTTCGAATGCGTTTGGAACGTTCGCGAGCGGATGACCGCGACGTGCCGGCAGCCGGTCACGCATCCGGCGGCGCCCGCCTGGGATTGCCGCTGCGGGTTCTACGCCTTCAAGACCCACGGCGCGCTCGCCGCCTCGGAATACGCGCTCGGAAGCAGCGCGGTAGAGGTTGTTTGCGGTCGCGTTGCGCTGTGGGGGACCGTCATCGATCACGAGACCGGCTACCGTGCCGAACATGCATATCCCCAAGTGTTGTACCTCCGCGGCGACCGATCCGACGAGGTCGTCCGGCGCATCGCCGATCGCTATGCGATCGAATGCGTCCCGCTCTCCCTGAGGAAGCCTTGATGTCTCCCGATATGATATGCACGAGCGTGCTCGGCGTCGCGACGCTCGTCTTGATCGCAATCGTCCCGACCCTTCCCGACCCCAAAGCCGGCACGATCGGCGAGCCGATCCACGAGATCAAGGTCGAGCCGCGGGAAGAGCCGGTTCCGAAGCCTGCGCAGATCCCCCAACCGTCACCGGAGCTCATCTAGGTTCTTCCCGGCGCTCCGAGGAAACAGCGGCCCACTCGGAGGTGGGTTATGCGGGGATTTCGTTTTCTGTTTTTCGGACTCGCGATCGCGGCAGTGGCGTTTGCCGCGGGACTAGGGGTAGGGCGCGCGCAGACGATGACCGTTGGCTGGGCGACGCCTACGGTGATCCACGTCGCGCAGATGACCTCGGCCGATTTTCCGCCGAAGGCGCCGACCGCGACCAATCAAGTCAAGATGCTCGCGGTCGCCGACGGCGGGACGGTGCAAGTGCAGATGGGACCGGTCGGCAAGCACTATCACGCGAACGCGAACGAGGTGCAGTACGTCGTTAGCGGCAACGGTATGTTCTGGCTCGGCGACAAGCAAGTCGCGGTCGGACCCGGTGACCTGATCATCATCCCCAAGGGCACGGCCCACGGGATGCTCGCCGATTACAAGGCGGTCGGCATCAAGTCGCCGCCGCAAGCGCCGGACGACGTACACCCGCTGCCGTAGGGTTCGAGCCTAGGCGCTCTCCGTAGCCGGCGCGACCATCACGGTCGGGCGCGCCGCGGTGATGCTCGGGTCGACGAGCGTCTTGATCCGTTTCGCGCGGCCCTCGACCATCGGGAGCAGCCCGTCGTCGACGACTTTCTCGAGCGGAATCGCGGTCGGCGCCACGTCGTTCCACAGCGTCTGATCGATCGTCAAGAGGCGCATCGCTTCGGGGATGTCCTCGTCGACGATGACGCCGTTGGTTCCGACGATCGCGAGCTCTTTGAGCGTGACGCGGCGCGCGTCGAGGTTCACGCGGTGCGATGCGATCCCGACCGTCACGATCGTCCCGCCCGGCTCGACGAGCGCGAGCGCGGTCTCGAATCCGGCGTCGCTGCCGGTGACTTCGAAGACGAGCGTCGGGACGACGCCGCGCTTCTGCAGCTCGGCTCGGATCGCGTCCGCGTTGTTCGCGCGGATCGTCGCCTCGGCGCCCAGCTTGCGCGCGACCGCGAGCCGTTCCGACGAAAGGTCGACGGCGAGGACCCGCGCGCCCCGCTGCACGAGGGCGTAGGTTAGGAACGTTCCAATCCCACCCGAGCCGATCACGAGCGCGTCTTCGTTGTCCTGCGGGCGCGCGCGGCGCATCGCGTGAACGGCGACCGCCATCGGATGCGCGAGCGGCGCGACGTCGGGACACATCATGTACGGCTCGGTGCGAAAGAGAATGTGCGCGGGGACGCTGACGAACTCGGCGAGTCCGCCGTTGCGATGGATCCCCATCACCGCTTGCCAGACGCAGATGCTCGGCCGTCCGGCGCGGCACTGCGCGCAGATCCCGCACCACAAGCCCGCGCCGCAGACGACGAGCTCGCCTTTGCGGAACTCGGTCGCGACGTACTCGCCGACGTCTTCGACCCGTCCGGCGAACTCGTGGCCGGGGATGATCGGCCCACTGTGGCCCGTCATCGGGTGTCGCGACTCGAGCGGATACATCTTCGGCCCCTGGACGAACTCCGCGGCGTCGAGACCCGAAAGCCCGCAGCCGTGGACGCGCACCAGAACCTCGCCCGACGCGGGCTCGGGCCGCGGGACTTCTTCGAAACGTACGTCCCGCGGCCCGTGATAGACCGCCGCCCACATGAGCGCCATCAGCGCTCCCTGCTGCGGCTTAGGTGCACGCGTTGCAGACGGGATACGTTCGAGAGTAGACGGGGTGGCTCAGGAACTGTTGCCGGTCGTAGGTCCAGAATTGCGAGACGCTCTTGTAGGTCGTGAGAACGACGTTCTCGAGTTGTCCGCCGCGATCTTCGACGCGGCGAATATAAATATTTTGAATCGGATTCCCGAAGGAGTCGAATGAGACCGGTCCGCGGGGCGCCGAGGGGAACGGAGTCCGCTTGAGCGCGCGCACGAACGCCTCCGTATCGGCGGTGTTGCCGTTGACGGTGGTCAGGGCCCGGTCGAGCAGACCTGCCCCTACATACGTACCTTCGGCATAATACGACGGAACGTGATTGTACGCCGCTTGGTACGCCTTCACGAACGCTTGGTTGGCTCGCGTATCGAGCGACGCGCTGTACTGAAGCGCTGTCAGGATCCCGACCGCGGCCGGGCCGGTCTCCGCCAGCGTGCTCTCGTCGGTCGTGTTCCCCTGACAGAGCAGCGGCATCTTGAGCCCGAAGGCGCGGTACTGACGTATGAAGTTGATCGCGGCCGCACCCGAGTAGCTGCAGACGACCGCATCGACGTCGCGCGGAATCGCCGAAAGATACGGCGAGTAGTCGGAGGTGACGATCGGGTTCCAAACCTGCTTGACGACTTTCCCGCCGTCTTGCTGGAACGTGTCGACGAAACCGCCGATACTCTCCCAGCCGAAGCTGAAGTCGTACGCGATCGTCGCGACCTTGCGGTAGCCGAGCACCTTGTAGGCGTAGTCGCCGAGGACGTGCGTCGGCTGCCCGCTCGACCAGCCCGTGCGGACGATGTACGGCGACGGGCTGCGCTGCGTGAGATCCTCGGACGAGACGATCGGATAGACGGTGGGTACCTTGTGCTCGTTGATGTACTGCACGAGCGCCGAGCCGACCGCCGCTGAGAGGACGCCGAAGACGACGTCGACTTTGTCCTGTTCGACGAGCTTGCGCAGTTGCGTGAGCGCGACCGGCGGCTGCGCCTGATCGTCCGCGACGATGAGCTCGACCTTGCGGCCGCCGAGCGTGTCGTTGTGCTCTTTGAGATAGAGGTCGAGACCGTCCCGCATATAGCGCCCCGGCGCGGCGAAGACGCCCGAAACGGGGACGAGGACGCCGATCTTCAGCGGCGGGCGGTTTTGTGCGATGCTGCTCGGCGGAATCCCGGCGAGCGCGAGGATGAAGAGCGCGGCGAGGATGCGTTTCACTTCTGGTACCCCTGGAAGGTCGGCGAGTAGACCGGCTGCTTCAAATATTGCGCCGGGTTGTACGTCCAGAATTGCGAGACGTTCGGATACGTTTTGAGGACGATGTTCCAGGTCTTCGCGTACTTCGCGGCGTCGCCGCTCGTCGGGACGACTTTTCGGATGTAGACGTTCTCGATCGGGCATCCGTAGGCGTCGAGCCGCATCGGGCCGAGGATCGAGTCGTTCAGCTTGACCGCCCGCACCGCGCCGAGCAGCTTGCCGGCATCGTCGATGTTCCCGTGGACTTGATCGAGGCCGGTCCCGATCCAATAGCTCGCCGTGTAGAACGCCGAGGCCATGTACGACGGGAGCGCGTTCTCCTTCGAGCCGTACTTGAGGACGAAGTCGCGCGTGATCTTGTCTTCGCGTCCTTCGGCGTAATGCCCGAAGCTGATGATCCCGTCGACGACGTTCGGTGCGACCGAGCGGATGTTCGACTGATCGGTCGTCGTTTCGTTGGCAATCAGCGCGATCTTGCTCTTGAGGCCGAACGAGCTCCATTGCTCGAGGAAGTGCACCGCGTCCGCGCCGACGACGCAGACGAAGACGACGTCGGGGTTCGCGGCTTGGATCTGCGAGAGATAGGGGCTGTAGTCGGTCGTTCCGAGCGGCGCCCAGAGCTGCGTTGCAATCTTCCCGCCCTTCTCGGTGAACGTCTGTGCGAAACCGCCGGCATTCTCGAAGCCGAACGCATATTGGTTCGCGAGCGTCGCGGCTTTGCGGTGGCCTTGCTCGTACGCCCACACGCCGGCGACGTGCGTCGTGAGGCTCGAGCTCCAGCCCGCAACCTTGAGGACGAACGCGCTCGGCGTGCGCTGCGAGAGATCGTCGGCCGAGACGGTCGGCAAGAACATCGGGATCCGGTGCTGCACCGCGTAGGGCGCAACCGCGAGACCCTCGTTTGCGAGATACGGCCCGACGATCATCTGCGCGCCGTCCTGCTCGACCGCGCGCCGCGCTTGATCGAGCGCGCGCGCCGCATTGGAGCCGGTGTCGTAGACGGTCGTGACGATCTTGCGTCCCGCGACCTGATCGTTGTGCTCCGTCCAGTAGAGCGTCCAGCCGTTGACCATGTCGTGGCCGGCGGCCGCGGCGGTCCCGGTGATCGGCGCCAGCAGCGCGACCTTGATCGTCCCGACCTCGGCCGACCACGCGAAGGTCGTCGCCGCCAGCGCGAACGCCAATGCAAGAACTAGTCGCATAGAACCTCCAGATTAGACCCCGAGCTTAAACTCCAAGGTAGGTGGTGCGGATTTCCTCGTTACTACGCAGCTCTTCGGGGCTCCCAC
>JAFAMS010000532.1 GCA_019233165.1 Vulcanimicrobiota bacterium
CCCAGCACGACGTACGCCAGCGCCGTGATCAACAGCGATGCGGCGACGCCGACGGCCAAGTCGTACCATAACTGGTCAACCATGGGGTGCCTCTAGCGTTTCGCGCAACGGCTGCTTCTCCTAGAATGCCGTGCCGAACAGGATCATCGGCCGCACCGATGAGTACGTCGACCCCGTCGTCGCCGGCCGTCCCGTCCCACGTCCTAAGTACTGACCGGCATAGGCTTCCAGTCGCACCTTGACCCATTGCGTACCAACCTGGATCCCGCCGACCTCATTGATGAAGTTATTATAGTAAAGGCGCTGGCTGTCGAGGGCACCGTCGATCCCCAGGATGAAAGCGGCGGAATTGCCGAGCTGGATTCCTTTGCGCAGATTTAGGTATCCGATCCAATTCCCGGCGTAACGCGAATACATCACGGCGCTTGCATCGACGGTGAGCCCGTTCGAGACGCCGCCCCACCGATTGCTGCTCAGCAGGCCGTAGCGCAAATCGGAGATCGTCCCTTGGCCTCGCGTCCCGAAGCCGGCGCCGCCCTGCGCGAAGAGATAGGTTCCCGATGCGATGCGCGCCCGCAGCCCGACGTCGGCGATCGCCGCATTGTCGCTGAAGATCTGCGCATTCTGGCCGGAGCCGGAGTTGAAATCGCCGACGACGTGCAAAACCGCATAGGGCTCGATCGGTGTCGCCGCCAGCGACTTGCGCAGGTCGAAACCGTAGAACGTGTCGCCGAAGCGGCTCTCGTTGTATGCGTAGCCGAAGACGTCCCAGCTGCGCGCACGCGCCGGCTGCCGCGCCTCCCATTCCGCCGTCGCCTGCTTCGCGACCGCCGGATCGGGCGAGGAGCGCAGCGCCGCGAATTGTGCCGTCGCCTCGTCGGCCTTCCCGACGTGGACGAGCAGGTAGCCGCGCTCGAGCAGCGCGCGCTGGTCGTCGGGCTTGAGCGCGAGATAACGCGTCAGCGCCGTCAGAGCCGCGGGGTAGTCTTGGAGCGACTCGTCGGTATAGGCGAGCTGATGCCACGCTTGCGCATCGTCCGGATTCGCCGCCACATGCTGCTCGATCAGCGGCCGTGCGACCGCGTACTGCTTCGCCGCGATCGCGGCGTACGCGCGGTCCATCAAGCTCTCTTGCGCCGTCGCCGGCGACGCGCACGCAAGCAATGCAAAGAGGAGCGCGAGATAACGCATCGCGGTGCAGCTTCATCGCTGGGAAGCCGCTCCCCCCGCTGCAACCGCGGTGGGTGCCGCCGGTTCGTGACCGGCATGCAAACGTTCACAATCGGCGGCGATCTCGAAGTCACGCGCCTCGGATTCGGGGCGATGCGGGTCACGGGCGAAGGGATCTGGGGCGAGCCTGCGGACCCGGCGGAGGCGCGCCGCGTGCTGCGCCGCGTCCCCGAGCTCGGCGTGAACTTCATCGACACCGCCGACAGCGACGGACCGTTCGTGAGCGAAGACCTGCTCGCCGAGACACTGCACCCCTATCGCGGGATCACGATCGCAACGAAGGGTGGGCTCGTGCGCACGGGCCCCGGCGAATGGTCGCCGGTCGGCGATCCGGAGTACTTGCGCCAGTGCGTGCTGATGAGCATGCGCCGCCTCCGCGTCGAGCGCATCGACCTATGGCAGTTGCATCGAATCGATCCGAAGCTTCCTCGTGAAGAGCAGTTCGGCGTCATCGGCGAGATGCAAAAGGAAGGCCTGATCCGTCACGTCGGGCTCAGCGAAGTCGACATCGACGATATCGATGCTGCGGCGCCGTACTTCAAGGTCGCAACGGTGCAGAACCGCTTCAACCTGATCGACCGAGGGAGCGAAGACGTCCTCGACTATTGCGAACGCATGGGGATCGGGTTCATCCCGTGGTTCCCGCTTGCGGCCGGCGATCTGAGTGCCGGCGACTCGCCGATTGGAGCGCTTGCGAAGAAGAAGAACGTGACCGCAGGACAGCTCGCGCTCGCATGGCTGCTCAAACGCTCGCCGGTGATGCTTCCAATTCCGGGAACCGGCAGCGTGAAGCATCTCGAAGAAAACGTCGCTGCCGCGGAACTGCAGCTCGACGACGTGGAGTTCGAGAAGCTCAACGACCTAGGTCGCGTCATCCGCTAGGCGCGCCACGGCGTCAACCGTGGAATCCAGCGGGGCACATTCGTCAGAAAGCTCTCGTACTCCGTGGCGAACGTTTCCTTGAGCGTCGGTTCTTCATACGCGACCACAAAGAAATGAAAGAAGACCCAGAGCAGGGCGCCGTACCATAGCAGGCGGGAGTCGGCAAACAACAGACCCTGACCGAGGATGACCGCGACGACCGAGATGTAGATCGGATTTCGCACATAGCGATAAAGGCCGGTCACGACGAGGTGTTGTGTCGGCGCGATCGGGGCGGGCGTCCCGATCCCCTGCAGCGCAAAACGCGCGAATGAATCCACCACCCCGGGTATCCCAAGGACGATCAAGATACCGCCGATGATGCGCGTGAGATCGGCACCGAAAAAAGCCGGCCGAAATTCCCACTGCGTGACCCACCACGGGACCAAGCCTGCCAAGAACAGCGGCGCGACGACGAAGAACAGAGCGGAGCCCAAGACGGCAATTGCTTTTGACATTGCGTCCTCCCACGACCCGGCAATAATTGTTGCGCGAGATTTTCTACTCGGTGGGAAAGCCGGATGTTGCAGGCAGCCCGAAAAGGGTACCGCGAGGTGTGGGCGAACGTCCGGCGGTCCGCATTCCCGGATAGCTCAGTTGGTAGAGCAGCTGACTGTTAATCAGCGGGTCGTTGGTTCGAGTCCAACTCCGGGAGCCAATTCGAGAGCCTCGCTTCGGCGAGGCTCTGTTTATTTCAACGAGGTGGCCGATCTCACTGGTGGTGAACTAAATCTGCAATGACGAGAAAGCGCAT
>JAFAMS010000534.1 GCA_019233165.1 Vulcanimicrobiota bacterium
GGGGCCGCTGGGGACGCGGATGAACGTTACGCTAGACGCGACCCAGACATTTTACGCTTACCCGCACCAGCATTACGCGTACACGCTGGGCTCGACGATCTCGCGCAAAATCTCGAAGCAATTCAATCTCGTCGGCCAGATCGCCGATCAATTTTCCGGCGACGCATATCCGGGCCGGCAGCTGCTGTTCTATCCGCCGCCGACCTCGACGTTCATCACCCCGGGCGGCGTTGCATATCCCGGTTACAGCGCATTCAGCGGGTACACGTCGCAGCGCACGTACTCGCTGACCGGTTACTATACGACGATCCCGCCGTTCCTCGACCTGCGAGCGAACTTCACCTACGCGCGAGACTTTCCGCAGTACCAAGGGTATGGCCGTCCGCCGTACTCGGCGGGGTTCGATCTCCGCTACCGCCCCGGTGGGACGGTGATCGTCGAGCTTGGCCGGAGCTACACGTTCCAGTGGGGTTCGTTAGGGTGGTCGCCGCAGTGGACGTTCTCGATCAGCCAATGATTCTCTATAAGGTCACGCTCCTGACGCTTACCGCGCACTTTCTTTTTCTGAGCGGGGGCGATGCGCTGCGGGTCGCGTCCGGGTGCAAGTGCGCGAGCCTCCCCGCGGGAACCGTCGCGATCGTAGCACTCGACGAGTACGGACGCGTCGCCGAGCTGCGGCGCGCGACCGGAACGGAGAACGCGAGCGAGAGGCTTCCGCCTTCGGCGATCGTCGTCGACCCTCGCTCGTCGCGCGCCGTCGCCGAGCAACAAGCGGCGGTGCGCACGGTCACGATCACGCTCGTCGTAGCGATCCCGCCGGACACGCCGCCCGGCGACGATCTGTACGTCAGCACCGATCGCAGCGGCTGGGGCGCGTCCGAGCTTCGGATGGAGCGCGTCGATCCGCTCCACTGGTCGGTACAGCTTCGCCTCCCGTCCGGGCAGCCGCTGCTCTATCGCTATTCGCGCGGCTCGTTCGCGACGCTCGAAGCCGATCGCTCGGGTCAGCTGGCACCCGCGCGCAAGCTGACGGCGAAAGAAGGGCTGGTCGTGCACGACACGATCTTGCGCTACGCGGATCTGAGCTAGATCAGAATAGGACGCGCAGCGCCGGCGTCGCGTTGTCGACCACCCACAAGTAACCGGTGGGCTCGTACGATATCCCTTGCGGATTGTTGAAACGGCCGACGAAGGCGTTGACGCCGGCCGCTGCCTGCGCCGCAGCGTTCGTGTTCGCGGTCAGTCCAAGAGCTCCGAAGGGCGTCCCGGCAGGCGGCGCTCCGCCGCCGGCTTGGGACACCGCATTGTTCGCATTGAACTGGAGCGGGTAGGGTTTGAGTCCAAGTCCGTCCGATCGACCGGGGCTTCCGCTTAGGCCGGCGTACGTCGTGACCGCCCCGGTCGCCGGCGAGATCGCGGTGATCGTCGCGTCGCTGTTCGACGCGTAGAGCTGGCCGTTGTTCACGTCGTACGTGAGCCCCACCGCCTTCGCGGCAGGCGTCACCATCGTCACGGCGTTCGGTGGCGCCAGCGCCACCTTGACGATCGCCCCGTTGCCGGCGTCGACGAAGTACAAGTTCGTCGCGACGCCGGGAGCCGCGTTCGTGCGATCGGTCGTCATCCCGAGAAACGGCACCGTTCCGAAGTTGAACTTCGATGCCAGACCGTTCGAGTAAACTTGTCCCTGACCGGCGGCGCCCGCCTGCCCGGTCCCGGCTACGAGCGCGTAGTACGCCACGGTCGTCGCGGCGCTGAGCTCGGCACGGTAAATAGAGTTGTTCGCCGCAAAGTACAGCACGCCCGAGGCACAGCCCGCAACCTGACAAGTCGCCGCGTCGCTGACGCCGGCGATCCCGGCGGGCAGAAACGCGAGTCCGACGGGACCCGTCTTGAACGGAGGAAGAACGGTCGATTGGAACGGCGGTGAAGCAGCACCGGCAGTAGTGACGGCGCTTGGAACCGTCGCCGGCGGGAAGCCGACGTTCAGCGAATAGAAACCGTACGCTCCGCCCGGAGCGGCACTGCAGCCGACGCAGTTGGCGTCTGCGAAGTAGAACGGGCCGATGCTCACTTTATCGCCCGCAACGGCGCCGAACAGCGTGTTTGCGACCGCCGCCGAGGCGCCGACCGTCGAGGTATTGCCCGCGAACGGTGCGAGAAGAGTATTCTGGACGATGCGGCCACCCGTCGCGGTTCCGGTATTGTCCGCGGTTTCCGTAACGCCGAGCGCGAATGGCGCGATCCACTCGACGCCGAGTGGCCCGATCACGCCTGCCCCGGGCGGCGTGCCGCCGCTCCCTGCCGTCACGATCGTCGCGACCTGCGTTTGATTCGTCACGTTGAATGACGCAAGCGTCGCACCGTTGGCGGTGACCGTTACCGATGCCGTTTGGAAGAAGTCTTGGGTGAGCCCGGCATATTGCACGACCATCATCGAGCCCGTAGGAGGAACTGCGACGAGCGGAAGATTCGCGCAGGCCTGCGTTGCGGAACATCCTGCCGAACCGAGGGTCGTAAAGACCGCTCCGAGCACGACGCCCGTCGAAGAGACGAGCGAAACGCCGAGGAACCCCGGCGCCGCGCCGCCCGACGCGGTGATCGACGTGTCCTTCAACCGGACGTTGATGTTCGCATCGAACGCGTTGCAGCCGCCGCCGGCGCCCGTGACCGGGTTGCACGAGCTCGCGCTCGGCGGGATCGGGCCCGAGCCGGCCGTCCCGTTGAACGTGATGTAAAACGGAAGCGCGTAATTGCCTCCGGCATCCATCTCGAACGAAGTGAGCCCGGCCGTCACCGTGCTCAGGCTCGCGCCGACGAGCGTCTGCGTCGATGCCAGCGGATATCCCAGCGCGACCGGGCCGAGCGCCACCGCGCCTCCGGGATTCAGCGTGAACGGATTCCCGGCGATTCCAGCGGAGCGGATCGTCGACACGGTGCCCGTCGCCGCGGTGCCCGCCACCTGAACGGTCGGAAGCGTCGCGGCCGTTACCGCGCCGGAGGTCGGAAGCGCGAATGCACCGTTCGAAATCGCCGTTTGCACCGCCGTAACGACCGTGCCGGGGAGCGTCGTCGCCGCTGCGCACGTTCCGCTCGAGGCGGCGACGACGATCCAATCGATCCCCACCGGGACCGCAAAGGGGACGTTCGACGGACCGACGCCGGGGGCCGTGAGACTCACGCACGTCGCGACCGGAAAGAATTGCGGGACGTTCGGACCCGAAGACGTCTGGACGACGTACACCGTGATCGTCGTCGCGCCGGGTGGAATCGTCTTGATGCCCAGCGTCGCGCGGATGAGATTCTGTCCGCCCGCGACGACAGGTGGCGCCGTGCTCTGCCCGTTCATCGATCCCAGCGTCTGCGAACCGCCGGCGCAACCTCCGAAAGCGAGGACCAGCAACAGCGAAAGAAGGCGCGTTCGTAACGGCATCGGCATAGCACTGGGCCTTTGCGTCCGGACGCGCGCCCTCCTAGTCAGCGAAGCCTGATTGGGACGTCGCGCTCCGCCTTCATCCCGTCGGCGTTTCGCGCGATCACTTCGAGCTTGTAACTTCCCTTGGCAAAGATCGGAAGGTCCGGAATAACCCCCGAGGCCTCGAAGTGCCCGATCCGCGTCCGCGGTACCGACATCGACCAACCGGCGATCCGCGCTTCGACGCTCGC
>JAFAMS010000055.1 GCA_019233165.1 Vulcanimicrobiota bacterium
TTGGGCCCGATGACCGCGTGGATAGAGCCCCCACGGACGTCGATCGAGACGTCGTCGACGGCTTGCAGGCCGCCGAAGCTCTTCGAGACGTTGTGCGCCGAAAGGATGATCTCGCTCATCGCGGCACCGAGATCTCGAGCGCCGCGGCGGCCTCCGCGGAGTCGTCGCTCTCGCGCTCGCGCGCGAGAAGCGCCGAGATCGTCGTTCCGAGCAGACCTTTGGGGAAACCGAGGACGCACGCGATGAAGAGTCCGCCGAGGAAGATCTGCCAGGCCGGGGTGATCGTCGAGATGATGTCCTTCCCGACGACGTAGATCAACGCGCCGACGAGCGGCCCCCAAACGCTTCCTTGTCCGCCCAGGATCAGCATCAAGACGAAATCGCCACTCTGATGCCAGTCGAGCGCGAGCGGGAACGTGAACATGATGAGCAGCCCGTAGAGCGCGCCGGCGAGACCGGCATACAACGCGGCGACGATGAGCGCGACGAAGATGAACCGATCGCTGTTGAGGCCGAGATAGCGAACGCGGACCTCGTTCTGCTTGATCGCGATCAGTGTATGGCCGAACGGCGAGCGGACGAGATACCAGAAGGCGATCAGGGCGATGAAGAACACGACGTACGAGAGGTAGTAGAAGATGACGTCGTCGATTTTGATCGTGGTTCCCCCGAGGTGCACGAGTGGGCGCGGGAAGTTCATCCCGTCTTCCCCGCCGGTTATGTTCGTCATCCGGTACGCGATGAAGTAGAAAACCTGTCCGAACGCGATCGTGAGCAGCCCGAAGTAGATCCCGCGCCTGCGCAGCAGAAACGGGCCGATCAGCAAGGCGCCGAGCAGGGCGGCGGCGATCCCGATGACGATCGCAAGAAAAAAGCCGGCGTTGAAATAGTGGATCGAGAGTCCCGCGCCGTACGATCCCAGGCCGAAGAACGCCGCGTTCCCAAACGCGGGGAGCCCGGTGTAGCCCAGCAGCAGGTTCACGCTCATCGCAGCGATCGCAAAGAGCAGAACTTCGCTGACGATCGACGTGTCGAGATGGATGAGCGGACCGATTTGCGGGGCAAACAAGAGCAGGACGGCGACGGCGAGCGAAGCCACGAGGCCGAGCCGCTGCAAGCTCATCCGAAGATCCCTTCTTCGCCGAACAGACCGCGCGGACGGACGAGGAGGACGATCGCCATGAGAATGTACATCGCGACCTCACTCGCCGCCGGGATGTAGAGCGTCGTGAGCGAGATCGCGACCCCGACCAAGACGCCGCCCGCGATGCTTCCGAAGAGGCTCCCCATCCCGCCGATGATCACGCAGACGAACGCCGGCATCAGCAGCGCGTTCCCGCTCGTCGGGCTCAGGCCGAGCAAGCCCGCCGCGAGCACGCCGGCGATACCCGCGAGTAAGATCCCGATTCCGAAGTTGATCATGTAGAGGATCTGCGTGTTCGTTCCCAGCGCCGCGATCATCTCGGAATCGAGGACCGCGGCGCGCAACCGCAAGCCGAACCGCGTGTGGGTGAGAAAGAGCGTGAGCGCGACGATCACGACGATCAACGCCAGCGCGATGAACAAACGGTACGACGGGAACGTCATGAAGCCGAGCTGGGCCGTTCCGGCGAGCGACGGCGGCGGCGAGAACGGGACCCCGTTCGCGCCCCAAATCAGCCGGTAGACTTCCTCGGCGACGAGCGAGAGGCCGAACGTAAGCAGCAAGCTGTAAAACGGCTCGCGCCCGTAGAGCGGACGCATCAGCGTCCGCTCTACGATGATCCCGACGGCGACCGTCAAGAGCGGCGCGACGAGCAGGGCGAACCAGAACGACGTACCGCGAGTGACCAGGGCGAACGCCAAGTACCCGGCAAGCGTGAGGAAGCTCCCGTGAGCCATATTGATCGTCCCGGTCAAGTTCATGATCAAGGACAGCCCGAGCGCGACTACCGCGTAGAACGCGCCCAGGATCAGTCCGTTGAAGAGTTGAGGCAGGAGATGCTCGAGCAAACTTGCCTCGATGGATCAGGCGGGGTAGTTGAGCTTGCAGACCTTCGCTTTGTCGGCGACGCTTTGCTCGATCGAATCGGCGTCGTGCGTGTCGAGGACGTCGAACAGATCGTATTTATCGCTCGGCGTCCCGTTGGGCCGGATCTTCGCGACCCACATCGGCCACATCAACTGGTGATCTTCCTTGCGGAAATAGCCCTGGCCGGCGAAGATCGAAGAGAACTTGACGCCCTCGATGGCGCGTGCGACCTTGGCGGCATCGGTGCTCTTGGCTTCGGCCATCGCCGTGAGGATGCGGTCAAGCCCGACGTACCCGAAGCAATTTCGCGCGGTCGGCGGGTGCCCGTACTTCTTCTCGCTCGCCGCGACGAAGTCGTGTGCCGCTTTGTTCCCCTTGCCCAGCGCCGCGTCGCTCTTGTAGTACCATTCGATCCCCCAGTAGCCGGCGCGGGCCTCGGGCGGAAGTTGCCAGAGCGGCTCGAGCTCGACTTGCGGCCCTCCCGCCGGGAACTTCTTGAGCAGACCGAACGAGTTCATCTGCTTGAGGCAGTTGACGTAGTCGTCACCTTGCACCAGCACCAGAACGGCATCCGGTTTGGCCGGCTCGAT
>JAFAMS010000128.1 GCA_019233165.1 Vulcanimicrobiota bacterium
GATGAAGACCGAGGTCGAGACCAAGGACGGGATGCAGTTCGACAAGGGCTACATCTCGCCGTACATGGTGACCGACTCCGAGCGGATGGAAGCGACGCTCGGCGATCCGTACATCCTGATCACCGAGCGCAAGATCAAGGAGATCGCCGACATCCTTACGCTCATCGAGAAGATCGTGCAGGTGCAAAAGCCGCTGCTGATCATCGCCGAGGACGTCGAAGGCGAAGCACTCGCGACGCTGGTCGTCAACAAGCTGCGCGGAACGTTCACCTCGGTTGCCGTCAAGGCGCCGGGCTTCGGCGACCGCCGCAAGGAGATGCTCAAGGACATTGCCACCCTGACGGGCGGCACGGTCATCAGCGAAGAGCTCGGGCTCAAGCTCGACAAAGTCACGCCGGACCTGCTCGGTCAGGCGAAGACGGTCAAGGTCACGAAGGAAGAGACCACGATCGTCGACGGTCACGGCAAGGCCGATGCGATCAAGGGCCGAATCGAGATGATCAAGCGTCAGATCGATGAGACCGACAGCGATTTCGACCGCGAGAAGCTGCAAGAACGTCTTGCCAAGCTTTCCGGCGGCGTCGCGGTGATCCAGGTCGGCGCAGCGACCGAGACCGAGCTCAAGGAGAAGAAGCACCGCATCGAGGACGCGCTCTCGGCGACGCGAGCGGCGGTCCAAGAGGGGATGATCCCCGGCGGCGGCGCTTCGCTGATCCACGCGCTCAAGGCGCTCGATGCGAAGGCGGCCTCGCTCGGCAACGGCAAGGCGCACTCCGCCGCGAACGACGAGCGGATCGGATTCGACATCATCCGCCGCGCGCTCGAAGAGCCGACCCGGCAGATCGCCGACAACGCCGGCTTTGAAGGCAGCGTCGAAGTCAACCGCGTCAAGCAAGCGAAGCCTCCTCAGGGATTCGATGCGATGACCGGCGAGATCGTCGACATGTTCAAGGCCGGGATCGTCGAGCCGTTCAAGGTCACCCGCTCCGCGCTGCAAAACGCGGCGTCGATCGGATCCTTGATCCTCACGACCGAGACCCTCATCGCCGACAAGCCCGAGCCCAAGAAAGAGCCCGCCGGCGCTCCCGGCGGCATGGGCGGCTACGACGGGATGATGTAAGCTCCCACGAACGGGAAACCGAGAGCCCCGGCAGCGATGCCGGGGCTTCTTTCTTTGGGGGTTGGCCGAGACGCTGAGGGGGTACGAGCCTCCTAATGGACGCGCTGCCGCGGCCTTTATCGGCCAGCGATGAGATGTCGTTTCGGGCGCTTGCGGAGATGATTCCTCAGCTCGTCTGGCGCGCGCGTCCGAGCGGGCAACTCGTCTATGCGAACGGCCACTTCTTGCGGTACTTCGATTGCACGCTCGACGATCTGGCGACGTGGCGGCTCGCCGACCATCTTCATCCCGACGACGTGAAAACGTCGGTCAGGACGTGGCGCCGCTGTCTCGCGAGCGGCGAATCGTACGAGATCGAATATCGCTTCCGCGACCGGCAGGGTGCGTTTCATTGGTTTCTCAGCCGCGGGATGCCGTATCGTTCCTTCGGCGGCGAGATCGCGGGCTGGTTCGGAACCTCGACGCCGATCGATCGTCAGCACGAGCGGCTGGAACGGCAGCGCCGCGTCGTCGACGCATTCGTGCAGGCGTTCGTCCCGCGACAGATTCCGCGGCTCGAGAACGTGCGCATCGAAGGCGTCTACTTCGCGGCCGACGTCGAGGCGCAGGTCGGCGGCGATTGGTACGACGTGCTGGAGCTCGAGAAAGGCCTCGTCTTCGTCTCGATCGGCGACGTGATCGGCCACGGCGTTCCCGCGGCGCTTTCGATGGCGCACATCCGCCAAGCGCTCCTGGGTGCCGCCTTCGAAGAGCGTTCGCCCTCCGCGATCCTCCAGCGCGCGAACCGAATCTTCACCCGGATCGACTCCTCGATCGCGAGCGCGATCGTCGGACTGCTCGATACCGCGCGCGGAAGACTGCGCTACGGCACCGCAGGGCATCCGCCGCCGATCCACGCGAGCCGCGCCGAGGCGACGTTCCTCCCGACCGCAGGAACGCTGCTCGGCGTCGGCGGCGAGGTCGCGAGCGTCGACTTCGAAGTGGAGCTGGAGCCGGGGTCGGCGATCATCCTCTACACGGACGGGTTGACCGAGGCGCGTCGCGCGATCACCGAAGACGAGAAACGGCTGCTCGCAGCATCCCGGCACGTCGCCGTCGGGACGCTGAGCGCAGCCGATCTCCATCGCGCGATCGTCGGACCGGCTCCGACGCGAGACGATACGGCGATCCTGACGTTGCGGCTCGCGCCTACTTCATGATCGCGAACAGCCAGGGGCCGTCGATGAAGAGGAGCGCGGCGAGATAGATCGCTCCCATCAGGGCGCCGAGTTTCCAGAAATCCTTGGTTTCGATGTAGCCGCTATGCGCATAGATTGGCGCGGGTCCCGTTGCGTACGGCGTTAGAACGCCCATCAGTCCGAGCGAAAACGCCATCATGAGCGTTACGACGCCCATCGGCGCGCCGGGCACGGCCGCCACCGTCGCGATGAAGAGCGGGAGCAGCGCCGTCGCCTGGGCCGTCAAGCTCGCGAAGAAGTAATGCACCACGAAGAAGATTGCGACCAGGACGAGGATTAGCGGGATCATCGCAAAGCCCGCGAGATCTGCGCCGGCGGTCTTCGCGATCCAGGTCAAGAAGCCGACTTTGTTCAGCCCGTCGGCGAGCGTGACCAACGTCGCGAACCACACGAGCACGTTCCACGCCTGTTTGTTACCGAGGACGTCGTTCCAGTCGATCGTGTTCGTGAGCAGCATCGCGCAGATCACCGCGATCGCAACGAGCGCCGGCGCCATAAGAGCCGAACCGAAGATCCACATGAGGAGCGCGGCTCCTACCAGGACCGCGAGAACGATCTCGCTGCGGCGCAGCGGGCCTTCGCCGGCGAGCTGCTCCCCGGCCCACTTCGAGACTTCCGCGCCGGCTTTGATCTCAGGGGGATAGACGAAGTACAGGACCAGCGGCACCAGGATGAAGAGCAGGATGCCGATCGGCAGAAATCCGACGAACCACTGGGACCACGAGATCGAGAGGTGCGTGATCTTGTTGGAAAGCGTGAGCGCGAGCAGATTCGGCGCCAGCGCGGTGAGGAACATCGAGCTCGTCACGCACGTGATCGCGAAGCTGACGTACATCAAGTACGAACCGATCTTGCGCGCGGTCGGCCCGGGCTCGGAGCCGTACAACGGCGGGATGTTCTTGACGATCGGATAGATCGTGCCTCCGCTGCGCGCCGTGTTCGACGGCGTGAACGGTGCGAGGATCAGATCGGCAAACGCGATCGCGTAGCCGAGACCGATCGTGCGCGAGCCGAGGCCCTTGACCAGCATTAACGAGATCCGCCGTCCGAGCCCCGTCTTCTCGTAGCCGAGCGCGAACATATAGGCTGCGAAGATCAGCCACACCGTGTCGTTCGCAAAACCGGAAAGCCCCCACTTCATCGAATCGCTCGCGCCGGAAACGACGGCTTGCGAGGCGGCGGCGAGCGTCAAGCCGATGAGGCCGATCGCCGCGGCGGGGAGCGGCTCGGTGATCAGCGCCGCGATCACCGCGGCGAAGAACGCGAAGTAATGCCAAGCCCCCGGATCGAGACCTGCGGGGGCCGGGATGAGCGCCAAGACGATCCCAATGCCGAGCGGGATCGACCATTTTCGAAGGAGCGGGCTTACGGGACGACCGGTGGTCGCGCTTCCCGCACCCTGTGAGGTTTGCGCTTGAGTAGCCACGGTTTTGCCTTTCGAACGACGTGCGAACGCGCCTCGATAATAAGCACGAGGCGGGAATTTCGCGGGAAAAAGCTGGGAGCGGCGCTAGTCTTTCTGAGAAAGAAGCTTGACCAGCGCATAGAGGGTTTGGTTGACGGGAACCTCGACCCCTAGCTCGGCGCCGCGTCGCACCAAATACCCGTTGAGCGAATCGATCTCGGTGGGATTTCCGCGCGCGATATCTTGCGCGGTCGATGAAGTTGCCCCGGGCATCATGTCGGCGAGCCTGAGCACCGCGTCGAGCGTCTCGTCGTCGGCGAGTTGCACGCCTGCAGCGTCGGCGACCGCGAGCGCCTCTTTCGTCGCGCGGATCATCACCGCGCGGGCGTGCGGGTCGGCCGCGATTCGGCCGTACTTCGCTTGCGTGAGCGCCGAGATCGCGTTGTACGCGCAGTTCAAGATGAGTTTCGTCCACAGCTCGACGTCGATCGCGTCCGAGATGCGGCACGGAACGCCGGCTTTCTCGAACATCACGGCGATCGGATCGAGCTCGGGACGGCGATGCGCTCCGCCGACGATCAGATTTCCCGCGCCCGCGTGCTTGACCACGCCGGGCGACGCGATCGACGCGGCGACGTACACGACGACCGGGATCGCATCGATCCCCGAAGCCGCTTCGATCCGCGCCGCGTTGTCGACGCCGTTCTGCAAGCTGAGGACGATTGCTGGATTGCGCAGATGCAGCGCGAGTTCTTTTGCGGCGGTTTCGGTGTCGCCGCTCTTGACGCAAAAGAGCACGACGCCGGCGCCGCGCACGCCGCCGGGATCGGTCGTCGCGGCGACGCGCACGCGCTCCTGGACGTGAACGCCGTCGATGAAGAGCCCGTCTTTCTCGATCGCATCGACGTGTCGCTTGCGGCCGATCAGCGTGACGGGGACGCC
>JAFAMS010000254.1 GCA_019233165.1 Vulcanimicrobiota bacterium
ATCGCGGAGGCGGTCGTCGATTCCGGGGCGAGATTGGTACCCGCGTGAACGACCGCCGAAGCGATCAGAACATGGGGTACGTTTTGATGGGCTCTGCCGTTCGCTCGGTCTCCTCGAGCCCTTCGGCCTCCCGCAAGAACCAAGCCAGCAGCGCTTTTCGCCCGCACGCGACGAACGCTACCGCTACGGCGAGCGTACCCAAGGCGAGCGCGAGCGAGGTATTCATCCTTTCCATACCTTCGGCGGGGTCGCCACGCGGCTTGAGATGCGCTTAAACTTCGCAGCCGCCCCCCGGGCGAAGGAACGGCCGATCCGGGGACACTATGGCGTCCGCAGAGCCGCGACGGCGACCGGTTCCGAAGCGGGCGTGCTTTGCACGACCTTCGAGAACTACACGGTCCGCGAGCTCGTCGAGTACCTCGAGGCGCGCAACGCGCGCGGCGCACTCCGGACGCTCCTAGAAACGTACGACGTCCAACGCTCCTTCCCGGACATGAGCAACTTCCGGCTCGGACCCAACATGTTTGGCGAGACCGCACTCGATTGGATCGCGTTTCACACCGAAGCCGAGCGCGAACGGGAGACGCGCCTGGTCGCTCACGGCGTCACGACGCGGATTCGATGGTCCGGAGATCCGTCCGAACTTCCCCGTGGGTGGACGGGCGCCGTCCGCGCGAGCTACGAGGAATCCGTGTTGCGCCGGGAGCGTCCGACGACGCTGATCGGGCTCTTCATCTACGTCGACGAAGCGTTTCGCGAATTCGGTTGGGCCGCGCACGTCGTACGGGAGATGAAGCGCGTCGCGATCGACTCGGGACTGCGCGATCTCATCATTCCATTACGGCTTCCTACTCGATACGTGCGCGAAAACGTCGGCCTCCCCTACGAACAATTCGCCCTCCGAAAGCGCGACGACGGGCAGTACAAGGACCACTGGCTTCGCCTCCATACGCGCCTCGGCGCGGAAGTGATCGGTCTCTGCGCCGTCTCACACCAGCACGCAATGCATCCGGACGATCTCATCCGGCAGGTCGAGGCCCCGAAGATCGAAACCGGCGGCGAGTACGTCGTCAAATGGAACGGCGAGTACTACGAGGCTTTCGTCGATCTAGAGCGCGGCTTCGCGCTGATGAACCAGGGATGCGTTTGGGTCCGTCACGCGCTAGCGGACGAAAGCGCCTCCACCGTAGGCGCCAGTTCCGCGTAGACGACCGCCGCGAACTCCCGGTACGCGCGCGGCCGGGGATGCGCGATGTCGAAGAAGTCGCGGCGAAAATCTTGCACGCCGCGGGAATCGAAAGCCGCAAAGAGGTCGAGCAGCGGAACACGCTGCTCGCCGGCGACCACCCGGATTGCGGCGTTGCGCTCGAGGAGATGCGCATAGATGCGCTGGGCGAGCTCGATCGAATACGGCTCGACCCCCCAAAAGCCGAAGCCTTCGTCGAGCGATGCGACCGTCGGGCTTTCGCCGAACCCGGTCAGGTACGGCGCAAGATCCGTGCTCGCCAGCGACGGCGTCAAGCTCGTGGGCATCGTCGCCAACACGACGTTCGGAACTTCCTCGACGACGTTGGCGAGATCCGACGCGAAGTTCTTGTTCTTCCCCACGGTGTGCCAACCGGGAAGGACCACGTTCACTGCAACGGGGTGCTGCCGGTTGAACTCGACGACGCGCTGCAGCACGGCGACGTAGTCGACACCTTCGATTCCGCCGTTGAGAAAGACGCACGATGGCGAGAACTCGTTCATCAACTCCGGCCAGCCTGTCGTCCCCGCACCGAAGACTTGTGAGTCGCCCCAAACGATCGCAATGTTCGTCCCGGGCTCGACGTCGGGGCCCTTGAGCCGCAACGCGTTCGTCTGGAACAAGATTTTCCCGTCCGGCTCGATCAGGCAGACGTTCGGAATCAGCCAATTCGTCTTGCGGTCGACGTACATTGACTGAAAAATGCCCCAATCGAGCCCCGGCTCAACGACGTGAACGTGCTTCTTCAGGCCGAGCACGACTTGCTCAGCCGCCCGCCGCAACGCTTAGAGCGGACTCGCCTTGCGGACCGAAGCCCAGCCAAACGATCTGTGCGCCGGCTTGCGACGCCTCCGCCGGCAGAATTCGCCAGCAATCGATGACGGCGCCCGCTCGGGCAAGCGCCTGCGGGTCGATACGCGCATATTCTTTCCAGGGTGTCGTGATCACGCCGAGCGCTGCCCCCTTGAGAGCGTCCTCGGCGGAGCGCGCTACTTCGACCGCGGGAAGGGCGTCCGCAGCCGACCGCATCGCCTTGGGATCGTGAACCGCAACGCTGAACCCGGCATCGGCGAGCCAGCGGGCCAGCATGACGCCCTGACTGCATTCGATGACGCCCGTGTCCGGCTTGTACGCCAGTCCTAAGACGGCGATGCGACTCTTCGGCGGAGTCCGCGCGGCGATCGTCGCGAAGAGCCGTTCGACTTGATATTCGTTCACCGCATCGGTCGCGCGTGCCAGATCGGCGCGGGCGCCCAGCCGCTCTGCGAGAACCGCGAACGCAACGTTGTCGCGCGGGAAACACGGCCCGCCGTAACCGATCGCCCCACGCAGATACTTGCGGCCGATCCGGCTGTCCTCGCCGATCGCCGCGGCGACGACGTCCGCGTCGGCGCCGGGGAGGCGGTCGCAGATATCCGCGATCATGTTGGCATACGAGATCTTCGTCGTGACGAACGTGTTCACCGAGATCTTGGTCAACTCGGCGTTCACGAAGTTCATTCGGCGAACGGCCGGTTTCGATTCGCAGACCTTCTCGTAGACCGAGGCGACGAGGGCGCCGGCGCGTTCGTCGCTCTCCCCGATGAGGAGCAGGTCCGGATGGAGCATGTCGTGGACGACGTTTCCGAGCGCGACGAATTCCGGATTGTACGCTAGTCCCAGCGTCTGGCCGACGGAGCGTTCGGCGGAACGTTCGAGGGTGGAGCGCACCGGCCCATCCATCGATCCGGGCATGACCGTCGACGTGACGACGACGACGTGGTAACCGTGGCGCGCCCGCAGCGCACGGCCTAAGGCCTCGAGCGCGGCACACACGTAGTCGTTGGAAAACGCTCCGTCGCGATCGCTCGGCGTGGGGACGATGATGAAGCTCGCTTCGCAAGCAGCCGCTTCGGAAAAGTCCGAACTCGCCGTCAAGCGACCTGCAGCGGCGT
>JAFAMS010000314.1 GCA_019233165.1 Vulcanimicrobiota bacterium
GCGCGCGCCGAAAAATTGGTTCCGCTCGGACTCGCCACCGGTCTAAAGCTCACGCACGACGTCCCGAAGGATCATCCGATCAGTGAAAACGACGTTGAGTTCGACGAAAGCTCGCACGTTTGGAAGCTCCGCCGCGAGCAAGATCGCATCTTCGCCGGCGAACCGGTGCCGGCATAGATGAACGCTTCCGTCGAGCGTGAGGTCAAGCTGGAACCTGCGCCGGAGTTCGATCTCGGCTCGCTCCACGGTTCCGGCGCGCTCGATCGCTACGCGCTCTCGCGGCCTACGCTCGAGCGCCTGCACACGATTTACTACGACACCGCCGACCTCCGTCTCGCGCGCCTGGGATTCAACCTGCGCTACCGCTGGGGCGACGAAGGCTGGACCCTCAAGGTCCCGATGTCGCGCGACGAGATGGGCGCGACGCGCCAAGAACTGCGTTTCGACGGCGAGCCAGGGACGCCGCCGGCCGCGGCTGTTGCGCTGATTCGCGGCATCGTGCGGCACCGCGAGATCGTCCCGGTCGTCGAGCTGCGGACGCTCCGCCGTCACGCGACCGTTGAGGGTGTCGCCGAGATCGATTGCGACGACGTCAGCGTCGTTCGCTCCGGCCGCGTCGTCGCCAATTTCCGGCAGACCGAGATCGAAGCGCTCGAAAGCGCAGATGAAGCGAGCTTCGACGACGTCGTCGACCGCCTGCGTTCGCTCGGCGCCGGGAAGCCGGCGTGGGAGCCGAAGCTGGAGCGCGCGCTCGGGATCACGACCGAGCCTCCGACGACGCTCGGCGACGACGAACCGGCATGCGCGCTCGTCACGCTCGCGCTCGATCTTCGTCTCGCCGATCTGCTCCGTAACGATTTCCTGATCCGCTTGCGCGCGGAAGCAGAGGACGTCCACAAAGCGCGTTCGTCCGTGCGAAAGCTGCGTGCGATCCTGCGCGGATTCCGCTCGTTCCTGGACCGCGCGTGGGCGGACACCCTGCGCGAAGAGCTCCGCTGGCTCGCCGGCGAGCTCGGCAACGTGCGCGATATCGACGTCGCGCTCAACCAGCTCCACTCGCGCGCGGCGTCGGTACCGACCGCCGATGCGCCGTTCGTCGAAAAAACGCTCGAACCGCTGCGCGACGCACGCGCCGAGGGCTTGAAACGCCTGCGCGTCTCGCTCGAAGGCGAGCGTTACCTCGCTTTGATCGATGCGGTCGAAAAGGCGTCGCACGAACCGCAGTTCGGGGAGAGCCCGCCGCGAACCGCCGGGGAGCTCGCCCGCGGGACGCTCAAGAAAGCTTCAAACCGCGTGCGCAAAGCGGTCCGCCGGGCGCGCGGGAGCGTCGCGCTCAACGAGCTGCACCACGCCCGAATTCAAGTGCGCAACGGCCGCTACGCCGCCGAAGCGTGCGCGTCCGTCGTCGGAAAACGCGCCAAGCAGCTCGCCAAACGTCTCAGCCGAATGCAAGACATCCTCGGTGCAATTCACGACGCGGCCTTCGTCCAAGACCGCTTGCGCGCGACCGTCGGCGAAGCGCGAACTCCGCTCGTCGCCGGAGAACTGCTCGCGCTCGAAGCCGTCGAGGGCGAAAAAGCCCGCGACGTCTGGAAATCGGTTCGCCGCCGGGCACTCAAAGCCGACTGGACCGAGGTGTAGCGGCCCGGCTCGCGTTCAGCGCGCGCAGCGCCGCCAGCTCGTCCGGCGTCGGCGGCTCGGTCGTCCGGCAATCGTCTGCGACGCGCAGCTCCCAACCCGTCGCCGCGCGCGCGTCCTCGACGCTCGCCGTGGGATGGATCTGCGTCAAGACCAACTCCTTGGAGGCCGGGTCCGGCCGCAGGACTCCGAGCTGCGTGATCACGACCGACGGCCCGGCGCCGCGCGCTCCGGTGCGCGCCCGCGAGTCGCCGCCGTCGAGGTGTCCCACGGTCGTGAGAAAGTCGAGCTTTTTCACGAACGAGCGCAAGCTCTGGTCCATGATCACGAAGACCTCGCGCGCGTGCGTCGCGATCTCCGGCGCCCCGCCCGCACCGGGAAGCCGGCTCTGCGGGCGCGCGTAGCTCCCGATGACCGTCGTGTTGATGTTCGCGAAGCGATCGATTTGCGCCGCTCCCAAGAACCCGATCCCGATCCGCCCGCCTTGCAGCCAGTACGTGAAGATCTCGGGGATCGAGACGATCGTCTGCGCGCGCTCGGCGATCACGTCGTCGCCGATCGAGATCGGAAGCGTCGCCGGCTTTGCACCGATCGCGCCGGACTCGTAAACCAAAACGATCTCGGGCGCGTGCGTCAGACGCGCGAGGTTCGCGGCTGCGTTGGGCCGGCCGATCCCCACGAAACAGACGTCTCCGTTCTTCAAGAGTCGCGATGCGGCGATCGTCATCATCTCGCCGGGCGCATACGACGCGTTCATCCTCCGCGCACAACCTCTTCCAGCCAGCGCCCGAAGGCATCGCGGTCTCGCGAAATCGCGTCCCACCGCTCGTAGTACGCGTTGTCGCGCGGATAATAGCCGTGCGCGTAGGACGGCAGAGCACCGCGCGGGACGACCGCGACCGCCGAGAGCGTCCACGCCGGAAGCACGACCGAGTTCGCGCGCGGCTCGAGCTCTTCGACGAGCTCCTCGACCGTCACAAGGCTCCGCTTCGCCGAAAGAACGGCCTCTTTTTGGATCCCGACGATCCCCCAGATCAAAACGTTCCCTTTGCGGTCGGCCTGTTGCGCGTGAACGATCGCGACGTCCGGATTCAGCGCCGGCGTCGCCGCGAGCCGCTCGCCGGTGAACGGACACTCGATGAACTTGATCGTGGGATTGTAGCGCGGCAGATCGCCGCCGAGGTAGCCGCGCAGAACCGCGAACGGCAGGCCGGATGCGCCGGCGGCATAGCGGGCCGCCATGTCGGCGTGCGAATGCTCCTCGATCTCCAGCGGAACCGGCCAGCCGTTTTCAAACGCGTCGCGAAAGCGATGGAGCGAGCCGACGCCAGGGTTCCCCGCCCACGAGAAGATCATCTTCCGCGCGCATCCGGCGCCGATCATCTGGTCGTAGAGCACGTCCGGCGTCATGCGCACGAGCGTCAGCCTCCGCTTTCGGCGGCGGATGATCTCGTGTCCGGCCGCGTACGGCGTCAGATGCGTGAAGCCTTCGAGCGCGACGCTGTCGCCGTCACGGACGAGCTCTTCGATCGCCTCCGCCAGAGAAACGATCACCCGGCTACGGTTTCGCCTCGACGCCCGAAAGCGCGGCGAGGGTGTGGAACAGCACTGCAAAGTCCTTTGCACCGAAGCCGAGCCCGCGCGCCGCGCTGAGCATCTCGTTCGCGGCCGCCGTCGTCGGAAGCGGTACGGCGAGCTGCCGTCCCAGCTCGAGCGCAAGGTGCATGTCTTTTTGTTGCATCGTCACGTCGAACCAAGCGCGTTCCGGCATCTCGAGGACGAAAGGTCCGCGATACTGGATCATCGGCGAGGCGACGGCGCTTCCGAAGATCATCTCGCACGCGAGGGACCGCGAGATCCCGCTTTTCTCCGCGAGGAGCACGCCCTCGCTCATCGCGAGCATCTGGACCGCAAGCTGCAGGTTGATCGCGATCTTCATCACCTTGCCGTCGCCGATCTCGCCGATCCGCCGAACTTTCGGACCGATCGCGAGCAAGACGGGCTCGGCAATCTCGAACGCGCGGGGATCGCCCCCGACCATGATCAACAGCTGACCGCGGTCGACGGTGAGGCGGCTGCCGGAGACCGGCGCGTCGAGAAGCGCCGCGCCCGTCGCCTCGACGCGCC
Source organism: Vulcanimicrobiota bacterium (assembly GCA_019233165.1). Lineage (GTDB taxonomy): Bacteria > Vulcanimicrobiota > Vulcanimicrobiia > Vulcanimicrobiales > Vulcanimicrobiaceae > JAFAMS01. The sequence goes on from JAFAMS010000314.1 coordinate 3,766, forward strand.
GCGCGAAGGCGCGAATCGCCGCCGGCGAAAGCGTGCTCATCTCGACGAAGATCTTGCCGGTTCCGAGCGCCGCGAGCGCGCCGTCGTTTCCCTCGCTAACCGCCGCGAGCGCTTCGTCGTCGGTCACCATGCAGCAGACGACGTCGCTGCGTTCGACCACCGCCCGCGGCGTCTGCGCGAACGCCATCCCATCAGCGATCAGCGGTTGCGCTTTCGATTTCGTGCGGTTATACCCGACCACGTCGTACTTCGCGGCGAGCAACCGGCGGACGAACGCCGATCCCATCTCGCCAAGGCCGATCATCCCGACGGTCACGGTTCGGCTTTAGTACGCGTTCGCGACGAAGAGCTCTTGCGCCGGGAAGCGCGTGATCACGCTGCATCCGCGCTCGGTCACGACGACTTCTTCCTCGATCCGCGCCGCCGAGAAGCCGTCGGAGGCGGGGCAGTACGTTTCGAGCGCAAAGACCATCCCCGCCTTGATCTCCATCGGGTGGTCGAGGGAATTGAGGCGGCTGATCACGGGACGCTCGTGTAACGCCAGCCCGACGCCGTGTCCGAATTGCAACCCGAATGCCTCCATCTCGCTCGAGAATCCGAACTCGTCGGCTTTCGGCCACACGCTCGCGACCCGGTCGGTCGTCATCCCCGGACGGATCAGCTCGATCGAAGCGTCGATCCACTCGCGCGCGCGTTTATACGCGTCGCGCTGGCTCGCCGTCGCGCTCCCGACGTTGAACGTCCGGTAATAGCAGGTTCGGTACCCGTTGAACGCGCTCATGATATCGAAGAAGGCCTGGTCGCCGGGGCGGATCAGACGGTCCGAAAAGTTGTGCGGGTGGGGATTGCACCGCTCTCCCGAGACGGCGTTGATCGATTCGACGTCGTCGGCGCCGAGGTCGTAGAGCTTCTTGGTCGCGAGCGCGACGATTTGGTTCTCTTTGATACCGGGCTTGAGCGCCTCGGCGATATCCTGGTACGTCGCGTCGACGAGCGCCGCCGAGGTGCTGAGCAGCAAGATCTCATCGCGCGACTTGATCTCTCGCGCGTCGTGCATCACTTGCTGCCCGTCTCGAAGCGCAATCTTCTCCCGCTCGAGCGCGAACCAGAGCGGCGGTTCGATGATATCGATACCCAGCGGCATCCCCGCTACGCCGGCTTCTCGCAAGAGCGACGCCAGCTCCCGAGCGCAACGCTCGAAGAGCCCGGCCTCGGGCGGAATCGCTCCGCGCAGCCCGTTGAGGCCGGCCCGAACGTTCTCGTCGGCGAGCCAGTTGCAATACAGGCGATGGTGCTTCGCCGCCGACCCGAAATCCCAAACCATCGGATCTCCGGTCCGAGTCAAGAGCGCGTAGCGCGTCATCTTGTCACGCGTCCACTCGCCGATCGCCGTGCTCGTGACGTACCGGATGTTGTTCAGATCGAACAAGAGCAGAGCGCCGAGCTCCGACGCGGCGAGCGCCGCGCGCGTCCGCTCCAGCCGGTACGTGCGCAGACGGTCGAAATCGACCCGCTCCTCGAAGTCGACCGCCATCGTGCCGGGTGACGGGATGGGCGGCGTTTCGGTGAATATCGATGTGAGCATCGGCGCTATTCCCTCCGATCGAAGGGTTAGATGACGCGTTCCGACTTTATCCTTTACGGCTCCGGCTGCTGCTACGGTTCGACACTCGCGCAGACGGGGGCGGCGTCGCTGCGCGCGATCGTTTTTCCGAGCGCCTCGCAGCTCCCGTTTTGGGCCGCGCAGGCCATCGGTGCGTTTTCGCGCCAGGGCCTCAGCGTCACGATCGCGGCCACTCCCGGCTCCGTATACCTCTTCCAGCATCTTGCGGCCGGCGATTTCGAGATCGGATTCGCGGCGTTCGACAACGCCGTCGCATACGATGAAGGCCAAGGCGAAGCGCAGCTGCCGGCGCCCGCCGAGTTCGTTGCGTTCATGGGATGCGAGAACGGGATGCAGCGCATTATCGCACGACCGGAGATCGGAAGTCTCGCCGACCTGCGGGGGAAGACGGTCGCCTTGGACGCGCCCGGGACCGGCTACGCGTTCTTGTTGTACAAAGCGCTCGAGCTGGGCGGACTTCGGCGCGGCGATTATCGCGTCGAAAGCGTCGGCGGCACGCAGCAGCGCTTTATGGCCCTCGCATCGAGCGATCGCTACGCGGCGACGCTCGTGAATCCGCCGTACGATCTCCAGCTGGGAGACCGCGGCTTCCGGCAGCTGTCGGATCCCGTCGAGCTCGTCGGCCGGTACCAGGGGATTGCGGGCTTGACGACGCGTTCGTGGATGAGCCGAAACCTCGGTGTCCTCACGCGCTTCGTCCGCGCGTATTTGGCGGGGCTGGCCTGGATCTACGACCCGGCAAACAGAGTTGAAGCGGTCGCGCT